>EAAG01000039.1:0-4668 GCA_026058435.1 Candidatus Aenigmatarchaeota archaeon
GAATTCTCAGATGTAGATCTTACAGTTTCTGGGGGAAAAAATGGTTTCAAACTGAAAGAATCATTACCTTCTCTTTTCGCAAATAAGGATGAACCGGTAAATTATGTGCCTGAAAACGTATTGAAAAAGCTGTTTTCAGACAGAGTGAAAGAGCATCCTCTTAGTCTAGATGAAGTTAAATCACTTAATTCACGGCAATGGAATTATGGTACTTTTAAAGGAACTATTTTCTCCTTGCACACTGTAAGATCAATATCGGAAATAACCAACAATTATGGGGACCACTTTTTTCATTCGTTAGGCATAGTGAAAGGTGAAGCAATTATTACTGATACATCTGAATCACTATTCAATCCTCATATCTATAAGATTGAAAAATTCAAGAACAATGAAGAGAATATGGTTAAAGACGTCAAAGAAGTTGTATCTTATTCGGGTATTTATGGAGGAAAATTTGAAGTAAACGATGAAGTCGCTTTACATGGTAAGTTGGAAATAGTAGAAAATAAAACTACCGGGGCATTATTCCATCGAATAATAATAGGTTCTCCAGAAGCAGGTGGTCATGATTACATGAAACCAATTTAAAATAGAACAATCTTAGCGCAACATTTAATTTACTTAGAAATATCGATTAATGTGTATAACTGAAGCATGAAAACGCTTAAAGTGTACACAATATTAGTGAAATATGTATGACTGGAATTAAAGTGATAGTATTATCAGGAAGAACCCTACGACAGGGTGTAGGAAAAGAATCTGGTAAAAATTCTGAAAGATATCGAACGAGCGTATCGATATGTGAAATGAATTCTGAAGACATTGCATCTCTGTCAATTAAAGCTGGAGAGAATGTAAAGGTGACATCAGCTCATGGAAGTGTTGTTTTAAAGAGCGTATCATCGAATCAATTAACAAAACCAGGGATGATATTTATTCCATATGGACTCTATGCCAATAAACTCTTTAACGAAACTACTGGGGGCTCGGGTATGCCAACTTTCAAAGGAGAGCCTGCTGTTGTCGAATCAGCTATTGAAGAACCTGTAAAAACTCTCGAAGAATTAATTACAGAAATATAGTGAGGTTAATAGAATGGAAGTTTTTCAAGATGTTGTATGTCCTGTCTGTGGATGTTTATGCGATGACATAGAAGTCAGTGTAGAAAATAACAAGATTGTGAAGGCAAGGAATGCATGTGCTATGGGTACAACCAAGTTTCTGAATTATAACAGCGATAGAATTCCAGCACCAATGATAAAAAATAATGGTGTACAGAAACCTGTTAGTTTAGAAGAATGTATTGAAAAGACAGCCGAGATATTGGTGAAAGCCAAATATCCACTAATTTATGGTCTTAGTCTTTCCAGTGTCGAATCTGTTAAGGTGGCTATCGAGCTCACAGAAGAAGTTGGTGGTGTTTTAGATAATCAGACATCTGTCTGTCATGGACCTGGTGTCCAAGGTATACACGATATTGGAGAATCCACAGGTAGCTTAGGGGAAATTAGACACCGTGCAGATCTTATTATTGCTTGGGGAGCAAATTTACAAGAAGCACATCCCAGACATATGGAAAGATATAGCTACACCTCCAAGGGGAGATATAGAAACGGAAAAGAGGATAGAAACCTCATCGTAATAGATGTTAGGAAAACACTTACAGCGAAAGCAGCAGATAAATTTATTCAAATCGAACAAGGAAAAGACTTTGAATTTATAAATGCGTTAAGAACTGCGTTAAGACTTGAGCAGATACAAAAGGATAAAGTTGCCGGAGTGCCTGTTGAAGAAATAGAGAAGCTGGCAGAAGTTCTTCGGAGCTGTGAGTTTGGAGTCATATTCTTTGGTCAAGGAGTAACTCAGGTGAACGGAAAAGGACGAAATATAGATGGACTCTTTTCCTTAACTAGAGATCTTAATAGCTGGACAAAGTTCTTGATCATGCCTGCACGAGGGCATTTTAATGTAGCAGGAGTAAATCAAGTCGCAACATGGCAGACTGGTTTTCCATATGCCATAGATTTGAGCCGAGGTTATCCATGGTACAACCCTGGAGAGACAACAATAATTGACATTATTAGAAGAGGAGAAAGCGATGCTACACTCGTTGTTGGGTCTGATCCTATTGCTCATTTTCCACCAGCAATTTCAAAGCGGTTAATTAACACTCCATTAATCTCAATTGATCCTGCACATTCTATGACAACAATGGTATCCGATGTAGTTATTCCGTCGTCTTTCGCAGGTATAGAGTATGAAGGTCTTGCATATAGAATGGATGGGCTTTGTCTTCCATTGAAAAAGTTGGTAAAGGAACCAGATAATACTATGTCTGATGAAAAGATTCTCAAGATGATTCTTGCAAAAGTTAGGGAGTTAAAGAAGGTGAATTAATTATGCAGGATATTCTCATAAAAAATGGAACAGTATTTGATCCCATAAACAATATTGACGGAGAAATCATAGACATAGCAATAAGCAAAGGAAAGATAGTGGATAAGGTTGATGAATCTAATGCTGAAGTTATTGACGCATCAAATAAAATAGTGCTCCCAGGTGGAGTTGATATTCACTCACATATAGCAGGACCTAAAGTTAACATGGGTCGTCTTCTTAGGCCTGAAGATCATTATAGAAATCTGAAGCCAAAAACATCTGTAAAAAGGGCTGGGGTAGGTACCTCTTGTCCATCAACATTTACCACAGGTTATGAGTACTCTGAGATGGGGTACACAACAGTTTTTGAACCAGCTAATCCTCCTCTAAAAATGCTTCATGTTATAGACGAGTTTAACGATACACCAATGATAGACAAAGCATGCTATCCACTATTTGGCAGTAATTGGCATGTTATGGAATACCTGCACGATAATAAAGAAGACGAGTTAGCAGCCTATATTGCATGGACACTCAGGTCAGTTAAAGGATACGCTTGCAAACTAGTGAATCCAGGTGGTGTTGAGCAATGGAAGTGGGGCGGTGATGTAGAAGGGTTAGATGTAACAGTTGGAAAATTTGGAGTGACACCACGAGAAATTGTGAAAGGGATGTGTAAGGCTGTTCAACGTCTAAATCTACCTCATTCAATTCATATTCATGCTAACAATCTAGGAATGCCGGGTAATTATGAGACATCCATAGAGACACTTGATTCAATGAGAGAATATGCAAAAGAAAACACGAATGGAAAACCAAACCCTATTGCTCATCTTACACATGTACAATTTAATACGTACGGTGGTACTAATTGGATGAATATCACTTCTGGAGCAGAACACTTAGCTAAATATATCAATAACAATGACCATGTTTCCATTGATTTAGGTCAAGTAGTTTTTTCAGACACAACAACAATGACCGCTGATGGACCTTTTGAATACAAACTTCAAACCTTAACTGGAAACAGATGGGTAAATGCTGATATCGAAGCTGAAACAGGTTGCGGAATAGTTCCTATAAAATACAAGAAGAGTAACTATATCCATGCGATCATGTGGGTAACTGGTCTTGAAGCAGCATTAATGATAGATGACCCTTGGAAAGTATGTATGACTACTGATCATCCGAATGGAGGTTACTTTACCACTTACCCCAGAGTAGTTACTTGGCTCATGAGCCAAAAAGCAAGAGAAAAGTACATGGAGAAGGTAAACAAACGAGCGAAGAGTAGGACTGCACTTGAGAGTCTTGATAGAGAATATTCATTCTCGGATGTAGTAATATCTACAAGAGCAGGAACAGCTAGACTCCTAGGATTAAATGATAAAGGTCATTTAGGATTGGGTGCTGATGCAGATGTTGCAGTATATAATATAGATTTGAAGAAGATAGATCCCGCTATTCAATATTGGAAAGTCCGTAAAGCATTGCGTAGAGCAGATTATACAATTAAAGACGGAGAAATAGTTGTGAAAGATGGAGAAGTGGTAAAATCTGTTCCAGGTAGATCGTATTGGGTTGACTCCAAGGTTTCCACTGATTTAGCTAAATCTGTTGAATCAGAAATGAAAGAAAAATTCAGAGATTACTATACAATTCAAATGAGTAATTATATTGTAGCGGAAAAGAATATAATAAATTCCTCTCCGATAACGGTTCAGGCTGAAGTGTAGGTGACTAGAATCTTGGCTGAAATTACATTAAAATTAAAACCAAATTCCCCATCCCAACCGATAGATCTTCGGGAGATTAGTCCAGATATCTTTGCTGGAAAAACAAAAAACGAGATAGGTGCCACCCAAATCTGGATAGGCAATACTAAAGAGACTTTGGGATCTATTTTCGAAATTATAGGAGAAACTGCAGGAACTCCAGAAGATCAAATCATAGTTATAGAAGGAGATTTACCAAACTCTAGAAGAATAGGCAACAAAATGACCAATGGAAAGATCATCATTAATGGAAAAGGTGGTTTGTATATTGGTTCAGATATGAAAGGGGGACAAATCACTGTGAATGGAGATGCAGGAGAATGGGTTGGCATAGGTATGAAAGGCGGTTCAATAGAAGTGGATGGAAATGTAGGAGCCTATACAGGTTCATCTTATCGTGGAGCACGCCAAGGTATGAAAGGTGGGATGATAGTGATTAAAGGCAATTCTGGGTGTGAAACGGGTGCTTGGATGACTGGAGGAACATTAAAAATAATGGGAGATTCAGAAATTC
>EAAG01000040.1:0-4576 GCA_026058435.1 Candidatus Aenigmatarchaeota archaeon
ATAGACCAAGGTATCATAGGATTTCCTTCATATTATCATGAACGAATAGCAGAGGATATCTTAGATAATGGTTCTTTAGTTTCTTATGATAGTTTAAGTTTTGGAGGACGTGCTTATCTATACCCACCTGCATTTTCTTTAACACTAGCAGGTTTTGCAGCAATCTTTGGAATGTATTCTGCAAGTGTATTAATGATGGCACTGTTTGGCGCAGCTGCTGTAGCATTAACATATCTAATAATAACTGAAATGTTTCATGATCACAAAGCATCACGTTTAGCTGCTTTCTTAGTAGCACTAATGCCTGCAACAATTTTTGCATTTTCACATCTTTGCTCAAGAGCTCCACCTATAGCATTATGTCTTGCAGCAATATACTTGTTAATCAAAGAAGATAATCATCCGTTTATAGCAATGATATTAATTGGACTATCTTCTTTATTTCATTTAGAAACCGCATTAATTTTTGCAGTATTAACAATTCCATTCTTAAAACAAATATGGGTAAAAACTGAAAATAAGAACAGAGTAATTTATCCAGTTCTAGCAGCAGTCATCATTATCTGCGCATTTTATATTCCATATTTTGTCCAGAATGGTTTCATAGAGTACAATGCAATTCATAATGATTATCGTTCTCTATCATACAGTATGCAAAGTGCTGGAATACAAGAATATTTTGTTGAACTAAGTCAATATGCAAGTGTAACTATTATCGCAGCTTTCTTTGCAATAATTGGTTTTATTTTTGCTCCAAAAATGAAATATGTTAATTATGTTCGCTTTTGGTTAGTATTCATATTTGCGTTAACTCTAATATTTGAAAGATTCCTCATATACATGCCAATACCTCTAGTAATCATGGCAGTATTAGGAATATCTGTGATACATAACAAAATTCCTAAAAAAGTGTTCTATGTATTAATTGCAATTATTTTGATTTGGAGTGTGGCAGGTGCAGCAATAAAGCTAAATACAATGGCAAATGAGTATCCAAGCTCTGAACATTACAAAGCAATGACATGGATAAAAGAAAATACCCCTGAAAATTCTGTAATAGTAGCTGATTGGTCATATGGGCATTGGATTGCTGGAATAGCTGAACGTAAAAACTTTATGGACGGATATGCTGAATATGCGCCACAAGCAAATGAACGCTATGCACAATTACAGTTATTGTATGAATCATTTACAATGCCAATAATACTTGAAGACGAATCAACCATCTATCTATATGCAGAGAAATGGATTTTAGAAAAATATCATCATACAGATGAATTCCAGCAACAATATCTAACCCCATATATTGATGGAGAAATATACATTTTTCAAATCCGTTAATTTAAAAGAATTAGTTCTATATAAGAATAATGCAAGGACATGGAAGACGTTCAAGCAGCCAAGCTAGAGTATTATATGTCGATGATGATTTCAACAGGCTAAAATATATTGCAGATGGTCTTCGAGCTAAAGGTTTTATTCCTTTGCGACATGACAGTATTCTAGATGCTTCTTTAGATATACGTGAACGCAAGATAGAATATGATGCAGTAGTTATACGTGCAGATAATAATGATGATGTTTCACAAGTAGTAGAAGCATCAAGAGCAACACATCCTAAAGCTCCTATTATTACTGTAGGAAGTGACATGGTTCAAGGTGTTGATCAACGTTTAACTTTACCATATTCTCCAGAAAAATTAGCTGACACAATAGCAGAGCATCTTAGAAAAGTTAGAAGATAATTATGCAACTTTCCACGGAAATATTGGAACATAATCGTGAACAACAAATGCAAAGACAATTACAAGAACCATAAATAAAATAACAATTAATATACCTTTCTTATAATCAACTTCATTGTATTGTTTCATTCCAAATATCATTAGCATGATAAACCATGCAAATACAATTCCTGCAACAAGAATATGAGGAACCCATAAAAATATCAAAACCATTAGAGAATAAGCAGTAACAGTATAAAATGTTCTAATATTTTTTCCTCCAAGAAGTTTCAAAACTCCAGCACATATTGTTGTCAATACAGCATAACCTGCTATACTTAACAAAATTTTAGCGCTTATTGCAAAATATGGATCAAGTATTCTTCCAAAATCAACAAAATGATATTGTAAAAGCAATTCAGACATTATAGAATTTACAATTACAGCCGTCAGAAATAATACAACACCTATAGAATACTTTCTATGTTTTTTAAAAAATTCAGTTGGATGTTCAAAAATATCTATGAACTCATGAAACACCTTATACAGCTCCTGTTATAGCACTCAAAAATAAGTATACACCAAGGATAATCATTACTATTCCTGAAACAAGATGAAGTTTTTTGATATTCAAATCTTTCCAGTTAGCTGTTGATTCAACAGTCATGTAACCAATGTAAATTCCAAGTGTTATAGCAATCATTGGTATAGCAAAAATAATATTATATAAAATAAGCCATGGTATTGTTTCCAATATAGTTAATTGTGCAAGTATACCACCAGTTATTATATATGGACCTATTGTGCATGGAAGTAAAAATAAAGTAACAAATATTCCAACAAGAAATGCTCCTTTTGCAGATGAAGCAGTTTCTATGAGTTTCTTAACTCTAGGTCTCCATGAGATAGGCATTTCTGTAGCAAGTTGACCAGGTTTATACCTTAGATAATCTTTGATATTAAGCAATCCTAAAACTATAGCACCCAATCCAAATATTGCATACAAGTAAATACTAGTAGAAGCAAATATTTCATTCACACCTTGTAATAATTGTATAATTATTACTCCATAAAAGAAATATGTCATAAATATTGCTGCTATAAATGAAAATCCAGCATAAAGAACCTTTTTCTTATTTTCAGGATGTCTAGTTAAAATCACAATAAGAAGCATTGCTAGCATTGCAAGAACGCATGGATTAACAGCATCTACAAGTGCATATCCGACAACAGTTGCAATAGGAACTACCATGTTTTCACCATCAACGCGTTCTTGTTATTATTTCATCATAATCTAGCTGCTGCATACTTCCATAAACTGCGCAGTTGATTATAACAGCAGGAACATAATAAGGAGATATTTTCAATTCCTGAATTCTTGCTCTACCGTCATCACTATCTAATGCAATGTATTCAAATTCAACATCTGTGAATTTTGATTCAAGTAACTGTAGTCTAGGCAAAGTTGCTTTACATGCAGGACATGTAGTACTATGGAATACAGTAACTCTTTCCCTAAAACCATCCTGATAACACATTTCTGTTGGTATTGTATCTCCTATATTTATGAATAACATGTCATTACCTGGTTCAGTACACCCAGATATAGTAACAACTACAAATAACAATGCAAATATTAATGAAATTTTTTTATACATATTTTTCACCTGAAAAAAATTTAAGTAAAATTTATTTTACTTCAAATTTCCACACCTGTTAAAATTCTTTAGATAGAAGCGTATTTATCTGTGATTTTTGTCTTTTCGCAGCGTTAATTAAGCAGCTTTAGGAAATATTCTTCGAGCATTATCACTTGTCATTGCTCTAATATCTTCTTCACTCATTCCCAAACCAGGAAGATATACTTCTACAAATTGTCTATACAATGTTTGGGAAGGGTATCCTGACATATATGGAGGACCAAACTTTTCTTCATACGTATGCGGAGCATGATCAGTTCCAATACAATCTATTTTATTATGTATTACATCATGCATCAATTGTGCAACATCTCCTGGTGATCTCAAAGGAGGATTCATTTTATATTTTAATCCTTCTGGATATGGTTCCATTTTAGTATTATCCCACATTGCATGATGAGGTGTTACTTCACAAGAAACATTCATATTTCTACTAATAAGGGCTACAGATTCAGACAAAGATGCATGTGCAATATGTAAAGGTCCTTCATATCCAGTTTCAACAACAAATCTCATTTGGTCAAGCACACCATATACTTCAGCTTCCCAAGGTCTTGCATATGAATGTGTTATTGGATGCATAGGATCCCAATCTTGCTTTCCGTCAGGAGTTTTCCTAATAAAATCATCTCTTTCACAATGTACAGTAACAGGAGCTTTGCAATTAAATTCACGAAGAAGTTTATACCAATTCATTTGTTTATCTGGATCAGTTACTGCTAAATTACCAACAGAAGGCCCAGGAAAACCTTTGAACCCAATAACCGGGTCTATATGTTCATAGCACCAAACAGCTTCTTCAATTTGTGCAGGATCATCAGTTAATCCAACATATAAGAAATATCTATCTTCTTCGCCTTTAGGTACTAATGCAAGACGTTCATATACTCTTGTTCTATCAATAACAGGACGCGCAGTATTTGGCATATCAAATACAATATCAATACCTTGTGCAGTAGCAAGTCTCAATCCTTGCGCTATAGTAAATTTGTATGATTGTTCTTCATCTCTATAATGGACATGAGTGTCAATTCGTCCAGTACCGGGTTTTGGCATACATACTAATTATCAGTAAAGCTTTTATTGCAATCAGCATTAAAACATTCGTGTTATAGTATCAATATGAGTACAGTTACAGCAGAAACTAAAACA
>EAAG01000041.1:0-4301 GCA_026058435.1 Candidatus Aenigmatarchaeota archaeon
AAAAGGTCCAATAACAACACCAATAATAGTTTTCTTGGGTAAATTATTGCAATGGATTTTCATGCTTAATTTGGGTGTTGGTTTAGTTAATTTACTTCCGTTGAAACCTTTTGATGGTGGTTTAATTATGGAAACTATTGTTGAGAAATTGAATGGTAAAAAAAGTCGTGCAACTATGATTACGGTTAAAGTAATTAGTGCAGGGTTCTTATTATTGTTACTTTATTCTGTATTAGGTGCATTAATTTAAGGAATAATTTTATCAGGAAGTTTTACATGTCTTAAATCCCATAATCCTGTGAAATCAAATATAATATTATTTACTCTCCATAGTAATGCAAATGAAACTGCAATTGCTGGATTAAATCCTAGAAGAGTGAATAAAATAACATTACCACTTTCTGTTAGTCCTAGACCAGCTGGAGATACAGGAATGAAATTTAGTGCTGATAATAGAGGTACTAACATGAATGAAGTTATGAATGCCAATTCAATGTTCAAAGCGCTAGCAATAAAATAAAATTGTGTTGCTACAAAAATCCATGCTACGAAGTCTAAAATCAATATCTTTGCAATGTTAGCTTTGCTGATTTCTTTAACAGCTGTTTGCATTAAGTCCAAGTATTTTGTTATTCTATTTAGTAAAGGTATTTTTGAGAGTATTTTATGAGAAGCCTTTGTGTAGAGAATAATAATCATTGCTACTACTATTACTATTGGAACAGCAACTGCTAATAGAAATACTGCAGGAATATTTATGAAAGTTGAGAAATATATGAAAGCAATTAATAACATGACTACTTTTGTTGCCATCATTAGGCCTTGTATTAATCCTATTCTTCCTAAATTTTCTGAAACACTTGTGTCAGTTTTTACAGCCATTGAGTAAGATGCATATGCATATCCTGCTCTACCTGGTGTTACATCGCTTAATAACATACCACCTTGGCTTGAGAAAAATATATCTTTGATAGACATTACCATGTCTTTAGCTTTTACAAGATTGATCTTGATTGCAAGTATGAATGCGTTAATTAAATAAAATACACCTGCCAATATGAAAAACTCTATTTTTGCTTGACTTAATATTGCAAGCATTTGGTTTAGATCTATTGACATGAATAGTGCTGCAACTATTATTATACCAATTATCAATGTTAACAAAGTTTTACCATGTTTCATAAAATCACTTTTCGTATACTCTATATAATGTAATAGTTCTATCTGTTAGATTTTTTTGTTTAAACAATTCTAGATTATAATTATCATGCATACTTTTACATACAGTAGATTTGTAAGGTTCTGAACCACACCAGTATGCTTCATAAAACATTATACAGTCTGTTTGATTGAAAGCCCATTCCATTACTGGTTTATTTTGTCCAAACCATGTTTGCATTGATGGATATCCCATTACTAGCCACATGCTCGGAACATGATTCATGATTAAACAATCTTTTGGTATTTCATTTTGTATTTCATAAGCATATTCATGTTGAGCACGTGCAACACGAGCTTGTGGCCCTATTGATGACGAATATCCATAAAATGGAACCCATATAACTATTAGAATTATTGCTAGTATAACAAAAATAACATTTTTGTTTATATGGAATTTATTTACAATTGTATTTTTGATAAAATACAATCCTATTGCCCCGAAAATTAATAATGGAGCATATAATGTTTGTGAAAATCTAACATCTACACCATAATTAAATGAACCAGCATAGAATAATCCATAGATAATAAAGAATACAAAGAACCATGTTGCTAATAATATTGTAAATTTATATTGTTTTTTCATTATTGCTATTGCTCCTCCTAAAAATGCTAGTAATGTGAATATCATTGGAAACCTTGTATTTTCAAAAAAGAAGTTTGTGTTAACACTTACATTATTATCAAGATATTCTGTACTAAATACTTTACCACTGTCACTTCCCCAAGGATCTTTGTTAATTGCAGCAGTTGTGTGGATTACAGTTGGCATGATTAATAAAAATAATATTGCTATAGGAATTACAAATGAAAGTTTGTTTATCTTTTTCCATAAGTTTTTATCATAGAATATTAATGCAAGAGCAGCTGGTATTAGTAAAAGATATCCTTCTGGTCTTAATTGTAACGCATATGCAAATGAAACAGCAGCTAATAGAAGTGTTATAGTTTTTTGATTTTTTTGTTTGATGTAGATTAATAGAAATGTCATAGACATTAATGAGAAAAATAATAAGAATGTTCCTGCAGCTGTTGTTGCTGACCATCGTATAAGTATGGGTGTTAATGCTAGCATTAATGCTGCAAATAATCCAATATCAGCTCTTTTTGTTAGTAAGTAAGCTGTAGTAAATAAGAATACACATGATAATGCGCCTACTAGCATTGTTAGAATATGTATTGGTAATTCATTTACTCCAAATATAGCAAATGTTACTGCATATAGGAATTGGTGTCCCATTGGTTGTTTGTTTAATATATATTCATAACATTCGCCTTCTGGTATACCACGATTACATAATATTCCTTTACCTTCTTGTAAAATGTTTTGTCCTATATTTGCATATATGTCTTCATCAAAATAAACTCTATGAGTCATTGGAGCTACAAATGCATTGAGTGATATTGATATTAAGAAAATTATTAACAATGCAACCCAAACCTTTCTTTTAATTTTAGAAAATGCTTTTAGAATTTCTTTTCTGTTTATGATTATTAGAACTATTAATGAAAAAAATCCTATTGCTAAAGCAATTGGTATTGCGTATATTAAACTTTCAGTTAATTCATTTGCTGGAAGGTTTTTGAAATATGTCCATATCAAGTATAATGCAATAACTAAGACTGCCAAAGGCACGAATTTTTTGATTTCGAGTTTCATTTTATCACTTTTTTCCTGCTTTTACAAAGAAATTACCTATGGCCATATATTTATTGTTTGAATCACGCAAAGTTTGCACTGCATCTCGTGGTGAACATACCATTGGTTGGCCATGTATGTTTAATGAAGTGTTTAATACAATTCCTAATCCTGTATTTTTCTTGACATTTTTTAGTATTTTTTCATATGATTGATTTGTTTTTTCTTTTGGTACTAGCATTTGTGGTCTAGCTGAACCATCTACGTTAATTACTGATAGTAATTTATCTCTAAATTTTGGAGTTGTCATATAACCCATTGTCATTAATCTATCTATGTCATTTCCATTAGATTTATAATCTTCAAAAAAGGTTTTTGCTTCTGATTCTAACATAGATGGGCAAAATGGTTGATACCAAACTCTTTTTTTGATTCTTAGGTTTAGAGCATCTTTAACTGATTCATCAGTTGCTGATGATAAAATACTTCTATTTCCCAATGCTCTTGGTCCGAATTCCATTTTTCCATTAAAACGGAAGATAATTTCTCCTTTTGCTATTAATTCACCAATATGTTTTTCTATATTTGTTTCTTTTTGATATGAGAATTCACTATTTTTTAAAGCAGATTCAATTTCTTCATCTGTATATTCTAAACCAAAATAAGTATCTTTTACAGTATAATTGCTTGTTCCTGTTAGTTTGTTATTTATGAACATTGCTGCTCCTAATGCAAGTCCTCCGTCACCCATATGAGGAAATACAAACCACTTTTTCAATCCTGGCAATAATCTAATTTTTCTATTTACTTTGATATTAGAAGCAACTCCACCTGACCATGCTATATTGTGCATACTAGTTTCATCTATAATGTTTTGAAAGTATTTTACAACCCATTGTTCTAATGCTGATTGAGCCATATACGCAAATTGTTCTGAAGGTGTTGACCATAAGATTTTTTGTAATTGTTTGTACATTTCCATTACATTATATTTGGCTTTGACATCTAATCCATCTATTTTGAAAAAAGAAAGCATTGGGTTTTCTTTTTGTCCATATGCAAAGTTTGATATTGCCATTACTTTTCCTTCATCTTCCAATTCTCTCATGTTCATAAGATTTGTAACATGTTCAAAAAATATTCCAAATGAACTTTTAGCTGATATGGATTTTACTCTTTCAATACCATTTTCAAAAATATTTACAGAACCTGATAATCCATCTCCAACACCATCTAAAGTAACTGCAACTCCTTTTTTGAACGGTGCACTAAATGCAGCTGTTGCTGCATGAGCATCATGATGTTCAACAATGTATAGTTTGTAATCTTTGAATCCTAATTTATTCAAATGTTTTCTAATAATTTTTTTACTTATATTTTTTGTTAAGCGATTACTTCCATATTCAGCTATTTTATACTTGAATGCTTTTTGTTGTTTAAT
>EAAG01000042.1:0-4292 GCA_026058435.1 Candidatus Aenigmatarchaeota archaeon
AAATATTCTGCAACAACTAGAAGTGCAATCGCAGTCTTACCAAGACCGGTGGGAACAACTAGCAAAATATTTTCGTTATAACATATTGCTGCAAGATCTACTTGGTAACTCCTGACTTGTAGAGATTCGGGCGTTACATTGTCATGTTCGATGAATCTGGCAGCCAAATTTTAAAGAAAGCACCTGCAGCGTATACTTTACAGCTAATGATGAGATTTCTGGATAAAATTATCTAATTTACTCCAAATACGGTCATGAACAGTATTAGGATCACTGGAAGCATCAACAATGATCCAATTCCATCGCTTGGCCAGCTTCAAATATTCTTTACGAACGCCCTTTAGTAATTCTTGATCCCTCTCGTGAATATCTCTTCCGGACATTTTTCTGTTCAAGGATATTTCAGGTGACAAATCCAGTAGTATTGTAATACTAGGTTCAGGTAATCCTTTCTCCAAGTTCAGCAACCAATCTAACTCCAAACCTTGAGTAATCCCATATGCATAGTTAGAACCACTATATCGATCAAATACAACTGTCTTCCCCTCTTTAAGCCACTCATCGATAAGATCTTTGCGTTCCCATCTATTCAATGAAAGAAGCATATGCCTAACTTGTGAAGAATAATTTCTATCTCCTTCCAAAAATGCTTTTATCTCTTTCCCAATAATAGTAAAATAATCTGGAAAAGAAATCAATTCTACTTTATGGTCTTGTTTCCTCAATTTTTCAACCAACATTTTGGTCTGCATCCCTTTTCCAGATTGATCAATACCCTCAATAGCAAAAATAAGTCCCATCGTCACTCTACTCCGGATATTACACTCACTATAATAATAAACCTAAAGACCTTACCAATATTAACGGTAACATCTAATACCTACGATGAAAATATGAATGAATGTGTCTTCAAGAGCTGCAGCTGAAATAAGAGATCCAATTCATGGTTATATCTATATCGAAGATGATGAAAAAGACATAATTGATAATCCCATCTTCCAAAGATTACGAAGAATTCGGCAACTTTCTGGAGCACATATTACCTATCCAGGTGCCCAACACACACGTTTTGACCACTCAATAGGTGCTATGCACCTTGCGAAACTGGCAGCAACAAGATTAGCACAAATTATTGATCTAAAGTCTGAACAGATAGGAGAAATTAAGATGGCTGCTCTTCTCCATGATTCGGGTCATGGCCCATTTTCTCATTTATTCGAAGAAGTTCTTGCAGAAAGGCGTAACATAAGCCACGAAGATCTCACAAAAAGAGTGATTCAGGAGACTGAAATAAAAGAAATTCTACTAATGCACAACTACAAAATAGATATAATCTCAGATTTATCAATAGGTCTTTCTCAAAAGAGACCACTTTTCATGAATGAATTGATTGGAGGAGGTTTAAGTGTAGACACTATGGATTATCTCCCACGAGATTCTTACTTCACAGGAGTAGAATATGGCCAAGTAGATATACATAGGATCATAAACTCCTTCAATATTGTCCAAGATCACCTTGCTCTTGATCAAGCAGCACTCTATGCTTTCGAAGCCCTAATGATTTCAAGATATGAAATGTTCAGAGCTGTTTATTTTCATAGAACAGTGAGAGCAGCAGAAATTATGTTAATAAGAGCCATAAGCCTAGCCGACGAAGAACTCAATTTTACAGATGTAAGTGAAATAGCAAGATACCTCTCTTTTACCGATGAAACAACACTTGATATTCTAATAAATCTCAATACAAAAGGGCAAAGTAATCTAAAAGAAGCACAACAAATAGCTGTTAATTACAGAGATCGTCAATTAATAAAATGTGTATTTGAGAAATTCGTTCAAAGAAAAGACCCATTTATGGAAAAAATATTTGGTCAAAAAAAAATACGTGAAAAGATAAGAGACGAGATTGCAGACAAAGCAGGTGTAAATATATCGCAAGTTTACGTGGATGTACCAACCACACCATCAGTTCCATTTACATCTTCACGTCAATCTCTAAAAAGCCTGACTCTTGTATCAGATTCAGATGGGCAACATCATGAAACTATTGATGTGACAGAACTTCCCCTTATGGGTGCTATATCCGGATATATGGACATCATCCGAGTCTATACCAACAAGAACAGTAGAGAAATTGTTCGGAACGCCACGGCTAAAATACTTGGAGAAGATAATATCAAACCTTGGTGGAATCGGGTCAGTATGTAGACGATAGAATCAATACAGAATTATTTCATCCTACTCAGAAAGTTGAATTCTAAACTTGAAAGATAATCTCAATATTTGTTATTTTCTAACAGATAAGAATTGATTCAGTAAGTTTCTAGTAAACTCTTCTAAATTCACTTTCAACGCTTCTTCAGGAGTCATCCAAACATATTCTTGAATCTCACGATTGTCTAATTCCACATCTTTAGATTCTGAAAGGCAGAGGAAATCCAAAAAAATAAAGTGTTTGTGAAGATTGAAATTTTTTGGATATATGGCTTCTTGAATAAAAAGAAGCCGCGCAGAACTAATATCTAATCCTACCTCTTCTTTTATTTCACGTTTAATCGCATTCTCAGCAGTTTCACCAACTTCAATATGACCGCCAGGAACAGTCCAAAGATCTTTCCACTTGAAAGATTTTACAAGAAGAATCTCTCCGGATTTATGCAATATCAAGCCACCAACGGTTGGTTCAGGATATTTTTGTTTAGATTCAGACATCTAGTTTCTACCTTTTTCGAAGCCTCATTTTACATAATTGGGGCTCACTATTTTAATCAGCTCTCAACCCACTTTACCAGAGTATATCCTGTACTTTCCATTTCTAGCAATTTTGAATTATTTTGTCCATAATATCTATTTTAGGGCGAGATTAGGTAGTTATGGATATGAAAAGTGGACAAGTTAATTTTATTGGGGAAGTCACATCAATCAAGGACGAGTTGACAACTATTAAGATAAATGATGAATACTGTGATAGTTTGTATCATCTTTCAACTTTCTCTCACATTATCATATTATATTGGTTTCATAAAAGGGACAACCAAGAACATCGTTCAGTTCTTAGAGTTACTCCTAAAATGCATAAAGGGGCCCCAGAAATTGGAGTACTAACATCAAGAAGTCCAAGCAGAATAAATCCAATAGGATTATGTGTAACTGAATTTACTTCAATAGATAGATGTATATTAAAGGTGAAAGGTTTGGATGCATTACAAGGTTCACCAATAGTGGATATCAAGCCATATCTTCCACGCGCAGATTCCATATCTGATGCTAGAGTTCCAGAATATATGCAGCATGGTCACAAGACGTAAAGCTAATATTTAGAGGTAAATTAATTTGAAATCTAAAAAAGTTGTAACATCGTTTCTTCAATTCAATGAAAAAATACTAGTGATGAAAAGAAGTACAAAAGTAAAAGCTCATCGGCAAATGTGGGGAGGCATTAGTGGATATCTGGAAAAGGGAGAGGAACCACTCACAAGAGCGTTAATAGAAATACAGGAAGAGACTGGACTTTCAAATGATAATGTAGATATTATAACAGCTTCTGAACCTATAGGGATACCAGATAAAGAAATCGATGTGTTGTGGATTATTTACCCTCATCTCTTCAAAACACAAAGAAAGGAGATAAAAATTGATTGTGAACATACAGAACATAAATGGATACAACCTGAGGCACTTTCAGATCTTGTTACAGTACCTGCACTTAATGAAACCCTCCAGATGGTTTTACCAACACCAATTGAAAAACTAACATCATCCCAAGAAATTATTGAAAAAGTTAAGCTAATCGAGATGGATAAAAATCATGGCGCCTCTTGGCTAGCTAATAAAGCAATAGAAGTAATAGAACAAATATCTAGCACCGATAATCATAGTAATTTAAATGATTATTTGAACCAAATAAAGGCAGTAGCAGAACTTCTTATGAATCTGAGACCAAGTATGGGTGCTATAAACAACCAAGTTGGAGACCTTCTTTTCAAAATAGTTGAGAAATCTAAGGAAACATCTAATATTGATGAGATAAGTATTTTCATAAATAAAGAAAAAAAGAACCATGACAGAATAACAGAAAATAACCCCAAACTAATTGCTCAAAATGTCCTTAAACTAATTCCTAATAATGCAAGAATTCTTACTCATAGCTATAGTTCCGCTGTAATAGAATCTTTAATACTTGCTCACAAAAGTGGAAAAAATATCCAAATATTTGTTTCAGAATCAAGACCACTCTTCGAAGGCAGAATTACTGCCAAAGAGCTTTCTGAACACGGAATTCCCACAACCCT
>EAAG01000043.1:0-4238 GCA_026058435.1 Candidatus Aenigmatarchaeota archaeon
AACTCTTTCAGGATATGACTTACTTCAATTAATGAGAGAGAGATTAAATGGTTCAAGTAAATTAATATTTGTATCAGTTGTACCAAAAAAAGATGTTGATATGAAAGATATTGATGGTTTTATACAAAAACCATTCAGTGAAAAAACTTTATTAGCTGGTATTAAGAAATCATTAAAGTAGTGTGATTAAATGGTAAAAACAATAATGGTAGTAGATGATGAAGCTGACATTAGAAAAAGTGTTAAGACTGTTCTAGAAAAAGAAGGATACAAAGTTGTTACTGCTAATAGTGGTGATGATGCTTTGAAAAAACTAAAAACTGTAAAACCTGCTTTAGTTCTTATGGATATCATGATGCCTGGAACTCCAACAGCACAAGTAGTTCCTAAAATTAAAGCTAAAATAGCTTATCTTTCTGTTGTTAGAACTTCAGAAGCTGAGAAAGAAGATTTAATGAAATCAAAAAATATAGTTGATTTTATACAAAAACCTTTTGATATTGTTGATCTTGTAAAAAGAGTCAAAAAAATAGTTGGGTAAGTATTATGAATATTGAGAAGGAATTCTCTGGAAATCAAACTTTACTTTTGCTTGTTTCCAGTGAAAATTACAATAAAATGATGATTGATGTAGTTAAGAAACTTTCTAAAAAACATAGTGTTGCTTATGTAACTTTGAATAAAACTTATGATTCTTTGAATGAGACATTTAAGAAAAAGGGAATATCTTTGGATAATATTGTGTTTATTGATGCAATTTCAAAAACTTTTAAGAAAACTCCTGGTCAAACTAAAGCCTGCTATTTTTGCTTATCTCCTGGTTCTTTAACAGAGATTTCATTAGTAATTAGCAAATTTATGAAACATAATTTTGATTATATTGTATTTGATTCTTTGAACAATATGCTGATCTATCAGAAAAAGGCACCTGTTTCAAAGTTTGTTTCAAGTCTTGTAAATAAAATTAAAATCAGCAATTCAAAAGCTGTTTTCTATGCTTTGTCAGAAAAAAGTAATGATCCTTTGATAAAGCAATCGGGTATGTTTGTTGATAAAGTTGTTAAGTATTAGCTTTATTAACTGTAATTCAATATAGTATTATTCGGCGTTAATTATGGACTTAATCCAGCAGTTAAGAGAAGAACATGTAACTCTGTTGCATTTATTTGAAGGAGTTAAAGCTGATATTTCTAAAGGAGGAGATTTAATAGTTGATTTAAGAGAACTAAAATTAGCTCTTGTAAATCATCTAAAACTTGAAGATAGAATGCTTTATCCTGTACTTGCTAAATCTAAAGATGCAAAAGCAAGAAGTATTGGAAACAAATACCTGTTATAGAAGATGCTCTTCGTAGAGCAAAGAAAAGAAGACTGTGAAAATAAACTTATAAAACATTGGTTCTGATAGTATTATTCACTACTGGGTCTGTAGTCTAGTTTGGTTTAGGATCCGAGCTTTGGGAGCTTGAGACCCCGGTTCAAATCCGGGCAGACCCATTTAGAATAAATTATCGTCATTATCTGTAATTGCTTGTGTTCTTTCATCAGCTTCTGCTTGTTGTGCTGCTTTAACAATGGGTCTTTCGGCAAAGAAACCGAGAACACATCTTTTTAGTTCACCTGTAGCTTCATCTGTAGCTGGTGTCCATACATGATATAAATATCCGCTGTCTAAATCCATGCTAAGTCCTTTTCTTAATTCTGGGTCATCTCCTTCTGGAACATCTCTTAATGCATCTACAGAAGGTTCAAGAACTTGTTCACGAAATCCAATTCTGCTGTCAAATCTCTGACCATCAAACTGTTTAAGATAAGCAAGAAGTGCTGGTAATTCTGGGTATTTAGCATTTTCTTTGAATCCACGAGGTATGTTGTCTCTTAATGCAAATGTATATACCATATATAGAACATGATGGTAAAACTTAAATATCATTTTCTTCTGCGACGTTTTAAGGCATAGCTTAATGTCATTCCAATCATAATTGCAACAAATATATTTAGTATGAGAAATACAGCATCTCCTTTGATATAGGAATATACTACAAGTAAGATAGCGCCAACTCCTGTGAGTTCAGGAAGCAATGGATTTACAAATTCTCTCTTATCTTCTTTGAGTCTTTTTGTTTCAAGAATCCAGCTAAGCATTATGAATATTGCTCCTATTATGCCTATTATTAATCCAATGCTAAGAACTATATCAATCATATAATCACTTGTATCTTCGTTTTAGTTTTTTCATTTCGTTTTTCCATCTATCCATTCTATGATATGATTCAAGAATTTCCAAGAAACCTATAATCATCAAAGCCCAACCAAATAGTTCATATATCAGATTTCTAAATACCAATATTGCTATGAAACCTATTGCTACTAATAAAAGGCCAGTTTTCATAAATGTGTATATAGAGTGTTTTTTGGAAAGAAGCATTTTTTCTGTTTTAACCATCATTACATGATCTCTTAATGTAAAAGGTCTTCCAGGTCTTTTTACTACTTTATGTGCTTTTTCCTTGGTTTTTTTAGAAACATATAATAAATCCTTTTTCTCTTTAATCTTTGCCATTATATTTAATTGAAAATATGGTTAATAAAGTTTGTTTTTAAATTGTTCCTATAGGAAGTTATTTATTAGGTGTTATTATGGCTGAAGAAGAAGGATTGACGACAACACGAAAAGATGATTTTAGTAAATGGTATTTGGAAATTGTTAGAAAAGCTCAGTTTAAGGATCAGCGTTCACCTGTAAAAGGTGCTGATGTTTTGATGCCATGGGGATATTCTATCTGGGAAATGATTCAATTAAAGTTCAATGAACTGCTTGCTAATGATTGTGTACAAAATATGTACTTTCCTATGTTTATTCCTGAATCTTTGTTAAACAAAGAAGAGGAACATATGGAAGGTTTCCAAGCTGAAGCTGCTATGGTTACTGAGGTTGGTGATACTAAGCTTGAAGAACGTTTGGCTGTTAGACCTACAAGTGAAACAATTATAAATTATATGTTTAACAAATGGATTCGTTCTCATAAAGACTTGCCTTTCAAAATTAATCAATGGTGTAATATTGTAAGATGGGAAACTAAGATGACTAAGCCATTTATTCGAGAAAGAGAGTTTTTATGGCAAGAAGGGCATACATGTCATGAAACTAAAGAAGATGCTGTAAAGCAAGTTATACAAAGTGCCAATAATTACAAGGTTATGTATGATATGATGGCTTTAGATTTCTTACAATTGAAACGTCCAAAAACTGATACGTTTGCTGGAGCTGATTATTCTGTTGTATTTGATACTTTGGTTCAAGATGGAAAAGTTATACAAGGACCTGATGCTCATTTACTAGGACAACATTTTGCAAAAGCATTTGGTGTTATGTTTGAAGATAAGAATGGTAAGAAAAATCATGTGTGGCAAACGTCTTGGGGAATGACTACACGACAATTAGGTGTAATGATAATGGCTCATGGTGATGATAAAGGTGCGGTGTTACCTCCTTTGATTGCTCCTGTACAAGTTGTTATTATTCCGTTGATATTCAAAGGAAAGGAACTAGAAGTTAAGCATAAAGCTGATGAATTAAATACCAAGCTTTGTTCAATGGGAATCAGAGCTCAGGTAGATGATAGGGATGATATGCGCCCTGGTGCAAAATACAGTGAATGGGAATTGAAAGGAGTTCCTTTGAGGATAGAAATTGGTCCTCGTGATATTGAAAATGAAAAATATGTTTGTGCTAAGCGATTAGATGGTGAAAAAATAGAAATTGACTTTAATCATGAAAATTCAATTATAGATATTCTTAGTGAAATCCAACTGGGTATGCTAGAGCGTTCTAAACGAAAACATAAGGAAGCTATTACTGATGTGAAAAATATGCAAGAATTGAAAGATAAAATGAAAAATGGTGGAATTGCTCGTACATGTTGGTGTGGGCATGCTGACTGTGATGAGCATGTTAAAGACAAAACTAGTGGCGGAGAAATTAGAGGAATGTTATTCTCAGGTGATGTTGCAAAAGGATTGAAATCTGAGGAATCTGAGGAAAAAGTATTCTGTGAATGTGTTAATTGTGGTAAACCTGCAAAGCATGTCGTTTATATTGCCAAGGCGTACTGATTGTAACCTTTAAATATCTTACTTTGTTTATGATATCTATTGGAAACACATTCTTGAAACTATGAAAATATATTTGGTGTTAAAATGGTTAGTGCAAATGTAAAAAAAGGAACTACTACTAT
>EAAG01000044.1:0-4179 GCA_026058435.1 Candidatus Aenigmatarchaeota archaeon
GGTTTTTTGTATTGGGATTGTATTTATATATGTCAGAAGGACTATAAATGTATTTTAAGGGCAATTTTTTGTCATTTTTTAATGAAAATTTTTGATTTTTCAGGCAGTGATGAAATGTTATATAGAAATGTTATAAAATTCAAAACCAAGAAAAATGAGATTAAGGATATTTCTCTAGATATCAGAAATGTTATTGAAAAAAGCCATATAAGGAATGGTATATGTCACATATACTTTATGGGAACTACTGGTGCTATTATGGTTAATGAAAATGATAGGATGATGTTGGAAGATTTCAAGAAAATGATAAATGATATAATTCCTAAAGATAAGATGTATATGCATCCTTCAAATTCTCACTCTCATCAGAGAGCTTTATTGACATGTAATGACAAAACCATACCTATTTCAGAAGGTGAGCTATTATTAGGTACATGGCAATCTGTGATGTTTGCTGATTTTGACACAACTGGCAGAAATCGTGAAATTGTGGTTACTGTGAGTGGAGATTAGTTAATTCTTTAAAAGTCTATGTTTGAAACGTCTATAATGGTAGATAATATAGAACCTGAAAAACTGGAAAAAAAGGTTTATGATAAGTTAGAAGCTGCTAAAGCTAAATTAGACTTAGATGAAGGGCCACAATGGGATTTAGGGACTGGCTGTAGTGTTGCAACTACTCCTGTTATTACCAAAGATAAGGTGTATTTTGGCTCATGTAATCATTTCATATATTGTTTAGATAAGAAAACTGGTGAAAAAATATGGGATTTTAGAACTGGTGATGTTATTATTTCTTCTCCATATGTTGAGAATGGTGTGGTTTACAATGGTTCTTATGATAAGCACATGTATGCTTTAGATGCTGAAACTGGTGAAGAAATATGGAAATTCAAGACAAATGGTACAGTTATCAGTTCCCCAACTGTTTATAATGGAAAAGTGTATTTTGGTTCATTAGATAACCATTATTATTGCGTAGATGCTAAAACTGGAGAGTTTGTATGGAAATATTATGTTTCTGATGGAAGTGCATGTTCTGCTATCATATTTAATGATAAAGTTACATTCATGGCTTATGATAAGCATTTTCATTGTGTAAATGCTGAAACTGGAGAATTAGAATGGAAATTCTTTATGAAGCAAAAATCCAGTGTAGCAGGAATGGTAATGGATGATAAAGGAAATACTCTTACAAATTTCGATAATAGAAAACCAGTTAAAGTCAAAAAAGGTTATATAGTTGTTTCTAACCATGTTGGTGGTGTTTTTGTACTTTCTCTTGATGGTGAGTTAGAACAAGAATTCAAAGTAGGTAATTCTCTTATTTCATCTGCTTATGCTGCAAATAGTGGAATCTACTTTACTTCTTTTGATAATAATATTTATTTCATGTCTCCTGAAGGTGAGATATGGTGGAGATATAAAACTGGGCAATCTATTGAAGCAACTGTTATTATTGATGGAAATAATCTATATTGTGGTTCTGCTGATCAGAATATGTATGCTTTAGATGCTAAAACTGGTCAATTAAAATGGTCTTTTCATACTGGTGGTATTGTTTTTGGTTCTACAATAATTGACAAAGGTAAAGTTTACTTTGGTTCTTGGGATGGAAACATGTATTGCTTAGATGCTAAAAATAAAGAAAAGCTTTGGAGTTTTCAAACTGGAAGCCTTGGCCAATCTTCTATTCTTGGTATTGATATGGAGAGCGAAGAGCAAAGAATTGCTTTTGCTATGCAAACAGGAATGGATTGCGATATGGCATATGAAACTATGGGCGATAAAGAGCATGAGCGAGTTGGATTTAATCCTTACTTAGGTGAAGATACGAGAAATCCTTATTTGATGGTTTCTAAAGATAATCCATATGTTGGCGAACATTCACGCGCTAAAAAACGAGGAGATACGCGAGCATGAAATTAGCAGCTTTGATATCTGGTGGTAAGGATTCTTTATACGCAACGTACTTAGCAAAGAAAGATGGTAATTCAATTGATTATGTTATTGGATTTATTAGTGAAAATAAAGAATCATACATGTTTCATACACCAAACATTCATTTAGTAAAAGATATTGCTGAGCTTATGGATATAGAATATATTGAAGTGCATACAAAAGGTAGAAAAGAAGAAGAATTGATTGATATTGAAAATGCTTTGAAAGCACTTGATATAGATGGTATTGTTTGCGGGGCTGTTGCTTCTAAATATCAGCAATCTAGGGTGAAAAAGATTTGTGATAAACTTGGTTTGAAACTTATAGCTCCTTTATGGCAAAGAAATAATACTCAGCTTTTGAAAGATATGTTAAAAGATAAATTTGATATTATGATAGTTGCTGTTGCTGGTGGAGATGCCTTTGATGATAAATGGTTAGGAAAAATTATAACTACTGACATTGTGAAAGATTTAGAAGCATTACAAAAAAAACATGGCATCAGTCCATTAGGTGAAGGCGGTGAACTTGAAACGCTAGTAATAAATTGCCCACTTTACAAGGAAAAATTAGATGTTTCTATAGGAAATAAACATTGGGAATCTGATACTCAGAGTGGATGGGTTGAAGTAAAGAAACCTTAAAAAACTTGGTTATATAATTTAGTATTAAGAGGTGTTTGAAATGCCTGAAGAAGAAATTGGAAAAGTAGTGCACTATTTTGATAAGATTAGTGTTGCTGCTCTTGAATTAACAGCTCCATTAAAAGTCGGGGATAAAATCCTGATTAAAGGAGAGCATGATGACGTGGAAACTGTTATTGAGAGTATGCAAGTTGAACATGAACAAGTTCAAGAAGTTGGGGCTGGTGACGAGGTTGCTATAAAGGTTCCTGACAAAGTGCACAAGAATTCGAAAGTATATAAGGTAACTGAATAAATATTATTTCATGTGCAAAGCACTTAGAAAACATATGGATGTTGCTGATTTAGTTACTTTAGTTGGTACAGTGATGGGTATATTTGCTATTTTTCTTGCTCTTCAAGGCCAATTATTATATTCTGCGATTTTAATTGTCTTAGCTGTTTTAGTTGATGGTTTGGATGGAAGAGTAGCTCGTGCAACAAAAAGAACTGGTAACTTTGGCGTAGAGCTAGATTCACTAAGTGATTTTCTTGTTTTTGGTGGAGCAGTTGCTATTTTTGGTTATGCAGCTGGCTTAACAAGTATTGTTGGAATGTTAGTATTAGCTTTATTCATTGTTTGTGGTGGTTTGAGACTTGCTAGATTTAATATAACTAAAGATACTACTAAAGGAAAATACTTTGAAGGTACTCCAATTCCTTTGAATGCTATTATTCCTATAATTTATCTTATAATGGTTGAATTATCAATAGCTGTTGAATACCTAATACCTGTTTATTTTGTACTTGCAATTACAATGATATCTAGTTTTCATGTAAAGAAGTTCGGGTGAAATTTATGTCTACAAAAATTTTGATTTATGGAATAATTGTGTTGGTAATTGTTTTAGCTGTATTCTTGTTGATTTCCATAGAACCAGCACCCACAAAGTATTTGACTAGAGAAGAAATAAATGTAAATATTTCTCATGCTGGGTTAAGTGAAACTCATTACGGAGGTGGTTCATTTTCAAGAAGCTTTTCAGCTAGTTTAGAAATTAATAATAATGCTGGATTTGATTTGAATAATATCTACATCTATAAAATAGAAGTTATCAATGATAATGTAATTCTGGGCAGTTTTAGACCTGAATTTTATATTTCAAGAGATTGTTCCAATAAGCAAATACATGATGATTTTCAAAATTTTAACTTGTCGGATAAATGTAAATTAACTCTGGTTCTAAAAGCATCAGATAATATTCCAGATTTAGAAGCAGGTTCTAAAATAAGGTTTAGATTCTTGAATGAAGACTACTATACAGACTTTTATGAAGAGGCACTATACTTTGATGTAGGTATAGAATCACCTAACTAATAGATTAAAAATCTTGCGTTAGTTCTATTTTTATGAAATCAGTATATATTGAAACATATGGGTGCGCAGCTAATCAAAATGATAGTGAAATAATGGCTGGGCTGTTAACACAAAAAGGGTATAATGTAACAACAAATAAAGAAATAGCTGATGTTATAATTATCAATACGTGTATTGTTAAGGAAGCTACTGAGAATAAGTTAGAGTTTCAATTGCAGGAATTGGATAAATATTGTA
>EAAG01000045.1:0-4034 GCA_026058435.1 Candidatus Aenigmatarchaeota archaeon
CTTGTGAGCCATAATTGGAACGTGACAAACTGTTTGAAGCATCACCTATACCTGGTTTATCTTTAAGGAAATGTCCCACAACAAAATAGAATATTCCAAGTAGGAATATCATTATTATGAAATATGTTTTTGTCACCATTGCCAGCAGCTCATAGAACCCACCAAATACAATAAATAAGACAGCTCCAACACCAAAAAGGAATTTGACAGCTTTCTTATCCTGAAGTATTTTCAAGTCTGTTATCAGTACATATACAAACAATATCATTATCAATACTGGTAAGAAAAACAACATTACTAAGTCTTCCATGATATTACCAGTCATGCTACCAATACACCATGGACATCTCAATACTTCTGAAAATAAGAATACTGCAATGTCAAATGCCATAATTTATAATAGAAATCTTTGAATAAAAAGGTTATTTTAGAAACTATGCATAACACAATCTGTGTTCAGAACCACTAACAGGTAAATCTTTCTTAATTGGTTTTTTATCAGTTCTACTATCAAGTGCAGCTTTCATTCTTGCTGTTCTTAATGACTTTACTTTTTCATCCCAATCTTTTCTATTAGCATCTAAAGTAGAATCATATTTATCTATTCCATATTCTTTATTTGGATTTTTACCAACTTTTACATCAGAATAAGCTCCAGCTAGCATATATTCAATAATACGGCTAAAACCAGTTCTAGTTTCATTTCTTTTATTAGCAGCCTCTACATACGCTGTTCTTTCGCTTCCTTTATCTCTATGATCCAAAAGCATCCAATTTAACCAAAATAATACCATTATATCACCTGTGTTACTACTAATTAGTTACTATATGCCTTTTAAAGCTTTTCTATTCTGCAACATATATATTGAAAAAGAACATGTTTTATGTCTTGTTAATACCGATAAGTTGACAGTAGAAAAGAAGGGGCAGGTTGTTTTCCTGCCCAAGTTCTCCTTCTAGTCATCAGACACTTCCCAAGTGCGTTCAAGCGGGAACAAGTGAGTTAAGGTATTGAATCTTTCAGTACGAGTTACAGAAATAGAGTGGTCGCCATCTGCTTTGGTTCTCTTCCATTCCTGAACAATATCAGAAACGTCTCCAGCATTGCGCTGATCCATGAGTTTCTTGATATTTCGTCTGTGGAGTCCTTTACACAGAGCTCCAAACCCAATACCAACAGCAATTGCTGCAGGTGGACATGCAGCAAAGAGCAACACGCCAAGCATTCCACCCGACAACCCACCAACTATGGTTGAATGGGATTCTTTTGTTCTGGTTTTCATGTCTTCTCTCCTAACTGATATGAACGTCAGTACGAAGAGCAACATTTTCGCCAGCACTGAACCACATTCGGTTGTCGTGGGATCCACCACCAGTAGCAATAGAAATATGGCTTTCACCAACATTCCGATGCTGCAGCCACGTGCATGCAATGTCTCTGTGACCACCACTGATGGCTCTCATCACCGACCGACGGGACTCGTTTTCCCGCACCCTAAGAGCATGATGCAATACTGCAGCTGCGGTGTTAGGCGCATCAGCCCTTGCAATGGCTGTGACAGGGTGTACAGGAGCCTGCATAAGTCCAAACGGTTGGCTTCCAACTAAAGACGGTAGTAGCTCATTCATGATGTTTACCTCCCTTTGAAACCAAAAAAGGGACCAGTCCTAGCAACAGGACTGGTCCCATACGTATTTGAAGCTAGCCAGAAAATTAGCAAACCTTCCGGCCGGTGACATCCCTGATACGGACAGGGGTGCCGTTATGGCGAAGCTCTGCGTGACCATGATTCTTAGATCCCGTGGGACCAAACAACAGGTTACGCACACCATGACGCTCGTAATGAACGAGTGTCTCCCCACTCTGGGGGTTGGTGAATCTAACATCGCCCTTACTCATCTGCCTCACCTCCTTTCAATCGGTTTTCCATGCTGAGAGCCCATCTTTCTGATGCCAGGGCTATTGTGCCTGGAATGAGCGGGAAATAACCGCTATCTCACATAGTGGAGATTAAGCTTCTCAGCTAGTGGGGGAAATAGCACATAAAGCTTTCGTTTATGTGCATAGGTTTTCTTCCATTAAGAAAACCCCGAAAGACATATGTCAGACGCGTTCTAACGTCTTAACATTGAAATTTTGGGTAGTAAGTCCTAAAAAGAGAAAACGTATTTGTTCAGACAAATTTCAGGTCATGAAACATGCCTGTTGCTGTTACTTGTTATTGTAAGTCTTAATACGTCTTTGATAATATTTCTTAAGTGCGAATGTATTTAAATCCATAATAAACTAGGGTTGAAAATACCCATCTATTTAAAATCTAATAACTAAATATACCCATGGCTTCTCAAAAACCAGAAATAGGTGATATGGTCGAAGTAACAAAAGGAAAACAAGTCTATAAGGGCATTCTAATGCCTCGTGCAGAAGGCTCTGACCCTGAACATATTGCTATAAAATTAAATAGTGGATACAATATAGGAATACGATCAACAAAAAATGGTAAGAAAGTATCAAAAGTCAAGGTTCTGAAAAAACAATCTGATATGAAAGCAAAACCAATTCCAAGGAAACTCACTTTTTCCAGTAAAAAGCCGAAAATCGCACTAATAACCACAGGTGGCACTATAACCAGTAAAATTGATTATACAACAGGCGCAGTTACATCACTAATGTTACCAGACGAGTTACTAGATACTGCTCCAGAACTAGCAAAAATAGCAAATATTGAAATAATAACACCTTTTCAGAAAATGAGCGAGAACATGACCACTAATGATTGGAAAGAACTTGCACGAACAATAGCAGATGAACTAAATAAAAAAAATATCAAAGGAGTTATTGTAACTCATGGTACTGATATCTTACATTATACTTCTTCTATCTTATCATTTATGCTGAAAAACCTAAACAAACCTGTTGTTCTAGTAGGTTCGCAAAGAAGTAGTGATCGTCCAAGTAGCGATGGCCACATAAATCTTGTTTGTGCTGCACATTTAGCTCTAAGTGATATAGCAGAAGTTGGAATCTGCATGCATGCAACAATTAATGATGATTATTGTATATTCAGTCGTGGAACAAAAGTTAGAAAAATGCATACATCTCGAAGAGATGCTTTTCGTCCTATCAATGATTTACCATTAGCTAGAGTTTGGATAGATGGAAAAATAGAACCATCAAAACATGTTAGAAAAAGAATTACAAAAAAAGTTGAATTAGATAACACATTTGAAGAAAAAATAGCTTTGATAAAGTTTCATCCAAACCAATCTCCAGATATTCTTGATTATTATGAAAAAAACTCATACAAAGGAATTGTTATTGAAGCAACTGGATTGGGTCATCTTACTTGGGATGGAAAAAATTCATGGCTACCAAAAATAAAATCATTAATTGAAAAAGGAATACCTGTTTGTATTGCTCCTCAAACCTTGTATGGTAGAGTAAATCTCAATGTTTATACAGGATTAAGATTATTGAAAGAAACTGGTGCTATTCCATTAGAAGATATGTTACCAGAAACAGCTTTTGTAAAATTAGGATGGATAATGGGACATGTATTACCTGCAGATTCAGTAGAGAAAATAGAACACATACGGAAAGAAATGCTTAAGAATTATTCTGGAGAAATCCAAGAACGTTCATTACCAGAGACATTTTTGTATTAGGTGATTAAATGAATTATAAAGAATTGGGACTGAAAGTTGGTATAGAAATACATCAACGGTTAGATACAAATAAATTATTTTGTGATTGTTCTACTGGACAAGTTGATAACCAAACCGGAAAAATTACTAGAAAATTAAGGCCTGTTGCAGGCGAACTTGGTAAAATAGATCCAGCTGTTATACACGAACATCTAAAAGACAAAGTATTCAATTACAAAACATTTCCAAATGAGACATGTTTAGTTGAAACTGATAGTGAACCTCCTCATGAAATAAATAAGCAAGCACTAGATATCGTAGTTCAGGTATCTAAATTATTTAATGCTCAAGTTGTTGATGAAGTTCATGTAATGAGAAAAACTGTTATA
>EAAG01000046.1:0-4023 GCA_026058435.1 Candidatus Aenigmatarchaeota archaeon
TGAATTTGGATTTTTACAATTTTTAGCATTACTAGCTGCTGCTGGTATAATATTACTTTTACTCTAAATCAATTTTAAGACTGTTTTTAAACATATCATTATAGAAGTATAGATAACGGGCCTGTAGCTCAGTCTGGTAGAGCAACGGACTCTTAATCCGTCGGTCGCGCGTTCGAATCGCGTCGGGCCCACTTATGCAGAACCTTTAAAAAGATGTCGTGCATAAACAGTAAGTAATCTAAAACCAACAGTTTAGGTTTTTGAAATTTTAGGAGGTTGGTGTTAATGCCTAGTGATAGACCAATAGACGTTTTAAACGATGCAAAAGGGAAACGCGTTTTAATTCAGTTAAAGCGTGGAACTGAAATATCTGGTATTCTACAAGCTATGGATCTGCATTTGAATATGTGGCTTGAAGAAGCAGAGCAAAGTGATGAAGGAGAAAACGTTAAACTTGGTACTGTGCTTGTAAGAGGAGACAATATTCTTTATGTTTCTCCTGCTGAAAAGAACGGTTCAAGTAAATAAATTTGCTTTTAATTAAAGAGGTTTTTGAAGATGACAAAAGGAACTCCATCGATGGGTAAAAAGAATAAAGTAACCCATATAAGATGTAGACGTTGTGGTAGACATAGCTTTAACAAGCGTAGTAGCGATTGCGCTGCATGTGGCTTTGGAAAAAGCTCTAAAATGAAGAAAAATGCATGGAAGACTAGAGATATACTTAGAAATAGAAAAAGGGTGAAATAAAATGTCAACAAAATGGCAATTACAATCAAAAAAACAGAAAACAGGTGCTTTGAAGGGCAAAAAGAAGAAGCATAAAAAATATGAAAGAGCTCGTGATACTTTACATACTTCTGTAGAAGACACTAGACGTGTTAAAATCAAAAGAATGCGTGGTGGTAGTCTAAAAAAGATACTTATTGCTACAAAGCAGGCAAATGTTATAGTTAATGGTAAAGCTGAGAAAGCTGAGATAACTAGTGTTGTTGAAAATTCAGCTAATAAGGATTATATTAGAAGAAATGTAATTACAAAAGGAGCTATAATTGAAACTGATAAAGGAAAGGCTATTGTTACTTCTCGTCCTGGTCAACATGGGACTGTAAATGCTAAATTAATCAAAGAATGAGCTTTTATTAACTTTTTCTTGTATTAATTTTATTGTGATTAAATGAAATTTATTGCTCTTATCCTTGCTGCTGCAATAGTTGTTATATTTCTTTTACAAATGACTATAAGCGGATTTACAGAATTTATGTTACTTATTCCTGCTTCGTTTTCTGGTTATGAAATAATAACTCATATGTTTATTCATGCTGATTACACTCATTTATTTTATAATTTATTTGCTCTTGCATTGTTTGGAACTATTCTTAATAATGTGATTGGTGATAAACGATTTGTAATTTTGTTTGTTATAGCTGGTTTAATTGCAGGAGTTTCAGCATTCATATTTTATGCTGATTCATCTGTTTTGGGAGCAAGTGGAGCAATAATGGGTATTATGGGAACTCTTGGAGTTCTTCGTCCTAAAATGACGGTATGGGTAATTGGTGCGCCAATGCCAATGATAGCAGCTGTTGCTGTTTATGCATTTATTGATTTAGCTGGGTTGATAGGTGGAAGTCAAGGAATTGCTAATGGTGCTCATTTATTTGGTTTAATTGCAGGAATTGTTTATGGATTTTTCTTAAGAAGTAAACATAAATTACAGGAATCTAAAAAAACAAAATATACTGTTGTACATATTGGAGATAAGGAAATGCATTCTTGGGAAGATAAGTGGTTTTAAATTTCTTTATATTATAGAAATTCATATAATTATTATGAATAAAATAATACCAATTATGGTAATTTTTATTGTTGCTGTATCATTTACTTCTACTCAGGTGTATGCGTTTTCTTTATCTGATCTTTTTACATCAATCTCTGATTTTTTTGGTTTAGATAATTATTTGACTGGGCAAGCAATTTCGAATCCTGTTGAATTGTTAACTTACGGTGATGCGGAAACAGGCGATATGATTGGTTGGGAATATTATGATGGAATTTCGTTAGATCCTCATTTTGGTGAGTTTTCTTATTCTGGTACTGGATATAGGAGAGCAGTTTTTTCAAAACAATTAATTACCATCGATGTAAATAAACCATATGAACTTTCTGGGTGGTTTAAATCTACTGGGCCAATACAAAGTAGATTATATTTAGGTTTTGTTCCTTTTGATGAAAATAAAAGACAAATTACTCCACAAAGAGTTTTCTTTTATGCTGGTAGTGAAACTGTGTTGTATGAGGATGTAAAAGCAACAGATACTATAGTTAAGATTGTTGATGGAAGTAATTGGGAAGCATATCCTAGATTTGGTTATATAGCATTTGATATTGATGATTCTGGTAATTATAATGATTTGCCTATGCTAAATGAAAAAATGACTAGAGGCGGAGGAATTTCAAGTGTGACTGATATGGGTGATTATTGGGAAGTTCAATTAGAACATCCTGCTGGTGTTAATTATCCAGCAGGTACAAAAATTAGAGAGCATAAATCAGGAGCAAGTTATATGTATTCTGGAGTTTCTAATGTTCTTGTCCCGCATCAATGGATAAAATATTCAAGAATAATTACAGAAGAATCTGATTATGGTATTTCAAGTTACACCTGGTGGAAAGGTACAAAATATGTTAAAGTTATGATGTTATTAAATTATAATCAAGATGATACATATAGTCTTTTAGTTGATGATATTTCTTTGGTTACTGAAGATGTGCCAGGAGCATCAGTAACAAGTGTAGCGACAAGTGTGGTGACAAGTGTAGCAACTACGAGTGTGGCAACTACTACAATAGATAGTTGTACTGAAAATGTATGCTGGCAAGCAGATTATTCTTTTTTGAATAATGAAGCAAAACAATTTCAAAAATTCTGTAAATGTGCTGAAGGTAATCATGATTATTTAGATAAATTATTATGGGATGCTCAAGTTACTGCTTATAAGTTCATATATGGTGGAGATAATGAGAGATGGGATGTTAATTATCATGAAATGCAAATTCCAGCTTATTCTGTTCAATGTTCAGATGGTAATTGGTATACTACAGATCAAACCTATTGTTATTTATCCGATACCACAACAAGTACTACAACAAGTACTACAACAAGTACTACAACAAGCACTATTCTAGCTGATTCGACAAGTACTATTTTAGCTGAAACACCAACTACTGAAGTAATTGTACCGCCAAGTGTTGCAACAACAACAATATCTGAACCTGGTGTTGTGAATTGGGAATATCAATGTATAGAATGTGATGCTAATACTGCCGATGGAACTGAATTATTTGACTTTAATGAGGATGGCTTTATGGATATAGCAGTCCCATGGGAAGGCAAGAAAGTAGTATTATATATTAATCCTGGTACAAGTGGAGGTAATTGGGATATAAATCTTGTTTGTCCGAATAATTGTGGTCCTGTAGAAGATACTCATTTTGTTAATTTAGATGGCGTCGGAAAACATGAAATTATTGTTGTTCAGCATCCGGGCAATATATTATTATATTGGGCTGATGATTTAGAAGGAAATTCTTGGACTCAGTATACAATAACTCCTCGACATACTGCTACAGGTGATTCTGTTGGTAAAAATTGGAAATCTTTAGTGGGAGTTGATATAGATGGTTTGAATGGACCTGATATTGTTTCTGGTGGTGGAATGAGGAATATTTATTGGGTTGAAGCACCAGCTAATCCAAAAAGTGTAAATGATTGGAAATTTCATCTTTTGACAGATACTGTGGGTGGCAGTGGTCTTATGAGTGTGCTATCTGAAGATGTTGATGGTGATGGCGATAATGATGTGCTTATTTCTGATAGAGCTGAAGGTGTTGTATGGTTTGAAAATCAAGTTAATGAAGGTGTTATAGAACATTGGACACCTCATCATGTTGGTACTAATGCTTGTCCTGATAAAGATAAAATGCGATGGATGATGTACAAAGATTTTGATGGTGATGGAA
>EAAG01000047.1:0-3944 GCA_026058435.1 Candidatus Aenigmatarchaeota archaeon
GGTTCAATAAAAACAAATATAGTTTATAATGACATGGATCAGTTGAAGAATTTTGTTATTAAACTTGCTGAAAAGTCTGATAGATACATAAGTTATGCCTCTCCTTTAATGGATGGTACTCTGCCAGATGGTAGCAGAATACAAATATCTCTTGCTGAAGATGTAACTACAAAAGGTCCTACTTTTTCGATAAGAAAGTTTAGATCAACTCCATTTACTCCAGTTGATATGATGAGTCTAAATACATCTTCTGCTGAAATGCTTGCTTATCTCTGGTTTGCTGTTGAAAATGGTACAAGTATGTTGATTGCTGGTCCTGTTTCTACAGGAAAAACAACATTTTTGAATACTTTATCTTTGTTTATTCCTTCAGATTCTAAGATTGTGAGTATTGAAGATACTCGTGAAATAAACTTACCACATGAGAACTGGGTACCAGGTGTTACTAGAAGCAGTTTTTCAGGTAAAACTGGAGAAGTTTCTATGTTTGATTTACTTAAAGAATCATTTAGACAGAATCCCGAATATCTTGTTGTGGGAGAAGTTCGTGGTAAAGAAGCATCTGTGATGTTCCAGGCAATGGCATCTGGACATACTGCTTATAGTACAATGCATGCTGGTTCTGTTAATGACGTTATTAAGAGATTAGAGACCCCTCCAATTAATTTATCTCCTGGTTTGCTTGATACACTTGATGTTGTTTTGATAATGTCTCATGCAAAGGAGAAAGGACAATCTGCTAGAAGAGTAAAAGAAATGATGGAAATAGTAGATGTTGACTGGGAATCTGGAGAAGCTAAAACCCATCAGATGTCTGATTGGAATGCTGCAAAAGATAATTTTTCCATTGCTTCATTAAGTAGCTCATATGTAGTTAAGAAAATTGCAGATGAGAAGGGACTTTCTGTTAGTCATATAATTCAGGATATCAATGATAGAAAAAAAGTTTTGCACTGGCTTTCAGAGAAAGATTTTGATTGGAAAGAAGTTGCAGAACATATATCATTATATGAAAAAAACAAGAAAAAAATGATGTTATTGATAAAAAAGTAATCTTGGATGTGTTGACATGGCAAAAAAGAAAGTTTTCTCAGGATTTGGGGTTAAATATTTTGAACAATCTTTTCCAGATTATTCCAAAAAACTTAAGAAAACTATATTGAGAAGTAATTTAGAATTAGTTTATGATGTTTATCTTGGAAAGGTTATTTTTCTTTCTGTATTAGTTCTCATTGCTTTATTGGCATCAATGATTTCCATGATTTATTTGTTTAGTTTTGACATATTCATTACTATATTATTACTTATTATGGTTCCATTGTTTTCAGGAATTGCAGCTTTTCTAATAGGATTTTATTATCCATCGATTATCATAAGACAAGGTTCAGGAAATATAGAGGCAAATATGCCTTTTGCGATAAATCATATGGCTGCGGTTGTTTCATCTGGAGCTAAGCCAAGTGCAATGTTTGAATTTCTTTCAAAAAATAAAGAATATGGATTAATATCAAAAGAAGCAGGATATATTTTTAGAAATATTAAAATTCTTGGAATGGATATGACTACTGCTGTTCGCGAAGTTGCTGAAAGGACACCTAATAAAAAATTTGCAGAGTTTCTTTTTGGATTAATAAGTGAGATAAAGGGCGGTGGAGATCTTAAGGCTTTTATTAATAAAACAGCTGAAGATTCTTTGTTTGAATATAAAATTAGAAGAGAAAAATATCTTACTTTACTATCTAATTATGCTGATATTTACATTGCTGTGTTAATTGTAGCACCTTTGTTTTTCATTGCTATACTATCTGTAATGTCTATGGTTGGGGGGCAGATAGGTGATTTTGGAATAAAATCTCTTATGGAAATAGGAGTTTATGCAGTATTACCATTGTTGAATGTAGTATTTTTGGTATTTGTACATGCAACACAACCTGAAATGTAGGTGAAATTATGAAATTATTTAAAAAAGAAGAAAAGGCCAGTAAAGTTAAGGCTAAGAAGAAAAAGTTTTTGAAGAAAAAGAAAGTCATTGATTTTTCTAATGTTAGAGACGTGACAATGCTTAGTGTATCTACTGCTGTAATAATAGTAGTCCTTAATGTTGCTTTGATTACTAATAATCAAATATTTGCAGTGATTAATCTTGTTGCTGGTTTAATCGCGTTTGGTATTCCAGTTTCTGTTAGTTACAAAAGCCATTCAAGTAATAAGAGAATTGAGGAAGTATTTCCTGTTTTTCTTAGAGATATTAATAGTAATATAAAAGTAGGAATGAGTCTTCCTCAGGCTATACGAGAAACTACTAATAATGACTATGGCGTTCTTACTTCCCATGTAAAAGATATTTCAGCAAAAATAGATTGGGGAATTTCTTTTGAAAAAGTTTTACAAGATTTTGTTGATAAAGTAAAATCCCCTGTTTTGAGTAAAATTATTAAAACTGTAATAGAAACGCATTCATCTGGTGGTGAGATAGGTCAAGTGCTTGAAACGGTTTCTAAATCAGTTGAGAGTATTGAGAAAATTAAGAAAGAAAGGTCTTCTACAATATATTCGCAGATGGTTAATGGATACTTCATATATTTTATTTTCCTTGGAATAATGGTAGTAATGTCAAATTTCCTATTTCCTGCTATTAATCTTAGTTCTGGTGATGTTGCAGGAACGAATTTCAATACCCTCTTTTTACATCTTATAGTTATAGAAGGAATTTTTGCAGGTCTTGCGATTGGAAAGATGTCTGAAGCAAGTTTTATTGCAGGAGCTAAACATAGTATTGTTCTTGCAACCATAGGTTATGCGAGCTTTGCATTATTTGTTTTGTAGGTGTTTGAATGAAGAAATTGATTATATTTTTTTTGATTATATTTACTGTTGGAATTGCTCATGCTGAAGTAGAGATATCTCTTGAGATTCCTGGTGAATGGACTGAACATGCAGGAGACAATTATGCAACTTTATCTGATGGTGACTCGTTTTTTGCTTTAGCAAGTAAATCTGGCTCAAGTACTGCTGAAAGTAATGTGATATCAATAACTGATGATGAAATGATTTCTCTAGTTGTTTCTTCGGATACACAAAAACTTGTCGATAAGATGCCTGAATTAAGAATTCAAGGATTTTTCTCAACTGCTATAAATTTTATTGTTGAACCTCTTTATACTGAAGTATTTTTTTACGCTCATAATTTTGTTGCTAGTGTTTCCCAGTATGATAAGATAGATCTATTGATACGAAACGATGATGGTTTGGTTATCAAAGATGCTGTGAAAGATAGGTGAGGTTTATGAATCCAGTATTTACTGCTGTTATAATTGGCTTGATAGTAATCATATCAGGTGCTGTGATATCGACAAATGTTTTAGGCAGTATTGCACAAACTGGAAATTATTATTCTTATGCAAATGCGAAGAATTCAATGATTTCTTTGCAAGATATTATAAATGACATTTCACTTGACATAAATGGAAGTAGACATTTTACTTACAGTGATACTGGGGGATATTTTGTTGCTGATAGTTCTGAAGGAATTATTAGATTTTCTTCTGACAAGTCATCATTTAGCGAATCTATAACTAAAAAAGAAAATAAAGTTTTTATTAGAAGTGGTCCACCAACACCCACTTATCTTCTAAACGTTGATAGTGATGAGGAAAATGAATTGATTCTTGAAAATGACGCTTTATTAATTGCTTTTAATGAGATAGGTTCTCCAGATTCTTTTGAGGCAATTACAGATGTTATTGCTTTGATAAAAAATAAGCAAACTAATGTGACAGTTGTTCCTATTTTGAATATAGATGTAGATGGGGTTGATGTGCTTGATGATGTTGGTTATACTGAACTTCTTAATCATCCAATTTCTGTGAGTAGTACTGTTCATTTACATACTGAATCGGTTGATGTTTATTTTAGTTTATCTGGTGGAAATGATTTTATTGAAA
>EAAG01000048.1:0-3943 GCA_026058435.1 Candidatus Aenigmatarchaeota archaeon
AGCAGATAATTGTCGAGTTATGATTAAAGAGAATAAATCAAGCTAATGCATAATTAAAATTTTACATTGTGTGAACTTGATTGTGTAGCAGCAATTGTTGCAGATATTACTCCTGCAGATGCCAATTCTATCGATAGAATATCAAGTATGTTTCAATATTATCTTTCTGGAAAAACGATTATTTAGATGATTTCTTGTCTGAATCTCTTTTAGGTTTTGTTGGCCACCAGTTAAGTTTTTGGGCCATTCCCATAAGGGCAGGTACAACAAAAAGTATTACGATAATGCTGTCAAATAAAACAGCTGTTGATACTGCCAATCCAATTTCAGCCATTATTGGGATTCCTGTGAATATTAATGAACTGAAAACACTTGCTAAAATTAAGCCTAATCCGATTATTGTTCCTCCAGTCTTGGTTATTGCTGTTTTGATTGCTTCATTATCTGATTTACCTTTCAATACTTCTTCTCTTATTCTAGTTACAAGGAATATGTCGTAATCAATACCAACCCCTAACATTGTTACTGCTACAAATAATGGTACGAAACTTACTATTGGAATGTCTAATGTGTAATGGAAGATGCCGAATATGAATGCAAGTGATACAACTACACTAGTTAGGACGGTGAAGATTAAACGGAGAGGTGTGTAAGCTGAAAAAAGTTGTAGGAATAGAAGGATGTAAATTACTATCACAAGAATTATTACTATTTGCGGCAAGATACTATCTAAAAGTGCGTCACTTTCATAGGTAGATTGTGTAAGTCCTCCATAATTTATTATAATATTTGATGGAAGAGATAAATCGTTAATATTTGATTGTACTTCTAGAACAGATGAAATAGCATCAGAACCAAATGGTGCACTTGAAAGTCCAACCGTTATTAATACGGTTTTGTTATCATTCCCAATGGTATCAAATATTCCTGACAAATATTGTGATCGAATTGGTTCAGGTAAATTATAGACAGATCTATAATCGAAAATTTCTCCATAAGGTCTTGATGTGCTAGTCACACTTGATATCCCATTTGAATTTTCAATTGTAGTTGATATCTGTTCAATGATATCGAATACTGCAAAATCAAATTGGTTAGACCCATCAACGATAGGTGTTGACATAGATACAGGTATTAACGTTGGAGATATGGCATCACTTCCCATGTTTTCCGCAATTTCTGTCATCCCTTGGTTACTTGGAAAATCAGGTAACAACTTTGAAAAATCCATTCCAGTTGGCGTAGTCTGAGTAACATAAAGAGACCCGGCTCCTAAAAGAAGGATGCCCATTACAATCGGAATTTTTCTATTTAATGTTACATCAGCAATCTTAGAAAGTATACTTTTTTCTGTTTTAGATGTATCTTCCTTCCTTATTTTTATAGGCCAGAATAGTTTATCTCCAAAAAGTATCTCTAATGAAGGTACCAATGTGACTGATACAGTAAGCAAAACCCCTACACCGATAGCAATTGCCATACCAACATCACTGAACATCGGTACGTTTGCTATCGCCATAACGACATAGGAAGCAATTACAGCAATACCAGCCGTTAATACTGCCTGTCCTCCCCACTTTGTTGATATCCCTACACTCTCAATTTTGGTTTTACCTGCCCTTCTTTCTTCTCTGGTTCGGCGAAGAAGAATAACAGAATAATCAACCCCTAAACCAAGCATGAGAAGTGTTGCCAACATTGGAGTCATAAATGATATTGAACCTTGGCCTATAACAACAACTCCAAAGTAAATGGCAGGGTAAGAGATTAGAATAGAAACACCTGCTATCAATAATGGAAAAATTGCTGCAATTGGAGAGCGAAATAGAAATCCTGCAATAATAAGTGACATAACAACTCCAGCTATTACTGTATAGCTTTCTGCTGTTTCAAATATCTCTGACATATCTTCAGCAAATATGGAATCGCCTGTAGCATAGACCTCCGCATTAGTGTAAAGACTAGAACTTTCTAGAACATTCTTGATATCATGAATATCAGAACTGTTAAGTGAGTTCGAGAAGCTTAAGATAGCCAACATTGTATTATTTTTCTCACTAACAAAATTCTCTGAAAGGTTGGGTGAAAGAATAAACGGATAATTATCAATATTTTGGTTTCTTATCATATCTTTTATTACTAATTCGGTATCTTCAACATTATAGACACTCAATAATAATGAAAATAACTCATATTCATTTACTGTAAACAAAGGAGACAATGAAAGTGATTGGGATGTAACGCCCGCAATTATTCCAGAGGCCATTCCCCAAATTGAAGTTTCTGAAGGTGAGCTTCCAAGGTCATATACTGACCTAATGAACATTGAAACATCAAAATCAGCGCTTCCATATGAAATTAAACTTGTAAGAGAACTGTTTTGATTAGATAAGCTTCTTGTAAATAGATTTACCGTAAGATTTGATATTGCTTCCGAATTTGGAGTTGATGAAAGAGCTGAAATCTCCTCTATTAATTCTTCAGGTGATATTCCAACATATGAACTAACAAAATAGATAATCTGATTTTGAGCAGTTTCGTTAATTCCATTATCTGAATCAAAAATTCCCATATGTATTGCAATAATGTTCTCCTGTAGATCATATAGTCCTTTATTTGTTAATTCAATGTTCGAACCAAAATCTTGTGTCTGGGCGATTAAACTAGGCATAAATGAAAGAATTAGATCTGATTCCATTGAATATATGCTTGATATCCCATTGAAATTTCTAATTGAATCATCTGAATTTATTGTATCTTCAAGAGAAAGTAAACTCATCCTAATATTGTTTGAATAGATTTCATCATTTCTTATCACTAAAATTATGCTGTCTCCACCTGTAGAACCTCCTTCAGATATTGGTGAAGAAAATTGTGAGGCAATGATCGCTTGAGCTTTTTCAGATTCAGAATCATCAGGTGATGAAACTGTACTGTCTGTGAGATTATAGGTTGTTGCATTAAAGAAGCTTGGAATAAAAAAAGTTGACCCGATAATGATGATTATCCAAATAATAATGATGGGAATGTAAAACCTTCTTGTTAAGGAATTTAAATACTCAAATTTGGATTTTGCCAAGTGCACAATCTCAATATCATGAATAATTTACAGACGATTAAAAGTCTTTAGTGACTATATTATAACTTACAAATATCATAAAAAAAAATCTTTAATAATTTATTAATTCTTTTCTTTAATCAATGTGATGCATTTATTTTGAAAGCTGTTGTATTTAGAAAAAATGGTTCTCCAGATGTACTTGAGATAAATGATGTGGAGAAGCCAATTATTAAGGATGGTGAAGTACTTGTGAAGGTTTATGCAGTTTCGGTTAATCCAGTTGATGTAGTTATTAGAAAAAATAGAATAATGTCGTTCTTTGTAAACCGAGGATCAAAGATTACTGGATCTGATCTTTCTGGTAAGATTATGTCTGTTGGGAGAACCGTCGTATCCATGAAAAATGGAGATGATGTATTTGGTTTTAGGCAAGGTGGTACAACTGCAGAATATGTCGCTATCTCTGAAAAGAAGATAGCAATAAAACCTATCAATATGACTTTTGAGGAAGCAGCAGCTGTACCTCTGGCGGCACTTACAGCTCTTCAAGCACTTAGAGATAAAGGGAATATTTGTTCTAGGCAAAATGTTCTGATAAACGGAGCTTCAGGAGGGGTTGGAACATATGCAGTACAAATAGCCAAATCTTTTGGTACTAATGTTACAGGAGTTAGCAGCACTAAAAATCTTGAATTGATAAAGTCATTAGGTGCCGACAAAGTAATTGATTATACAAAAGAAGATTTTACTAGAACCAACCAACGATACGATATTATCCTTGATGCTGTAGCTAAAAGTTCTTTTTCAAAATGTAAAAAGATTTTGAATAAAGGAGGGATGTTTATTTCAACTAGATTTTCTCCTTTACTTCTTATTCAAGTA
>EAAG01000049.1:0-3926 GCA_026058435.1 Candidatus Aenigmatarchaeota archaeon
ATGTTTTTCTTTTGAACACATCTGGTATTGAGCAATTTCATAGTTCTGTATTAGTTAAAACAAACAAAGGGAATATCGTAGTAGCTGGTGATGCTATATCTTTTGAGAAAGATTTGAATATGAAGGTTAAGAAAAATGTATGGAATTTGAAAAAATATAAAAAAAGTAGAAAAAGTATTTTGGATATTGCTAATTATGTTATTCCTGGACATGGAGATAGATTAATTCACCTTTAAATTAGATAATAACAAACATATGATATGGTTGAAATAGCGTTGACAAAGAAACATGCTGAATATGTAATCTATTCAATAGCAATAATTGCTATTCTTGCTATTGCTCTTGTTCCAAATCAGAGTATTTCAGGACAAGCTATTGATCATTCTTTAATAGGAATTTCAACATCTATGACTCCATTAACTGTAGAAGTCAAAAATACAGACGATTTCATATGGAATAATGTAAAGATTGTATTAGAAGCTACAGATGGGATCGAATATGAATGTCCTAAAATGATGTATCTTAAACCAGCTTCTTCAGTTATCATGAAAACAAGTTATTGTTTTAGTAAAGCAAATGTTCAAATGGCAAAAGAACCTGCAAAATTAAATATAATTACAGATGAAGGAACTGCTTCTTTTGTTTACTAATTATTTAACAGATATTCTTATTTTCTTTATTGGTGTATGATTATCAGCTGTTACAAGTTTCTCTATTTTATTAATTTTTGACATCCAGATTATTACAAGTCCTATACCCATCATTAACCATAATGACAAGAGACGTTCAATTATCATTCCTGTAGCTGCTGTTGATGCAACTACTCCAAATAGCATAAAGGCTGAAGCACCACCTGCTTCTATAAGTCCTAGGTTTCCAGGTAGCCATGGTACAAGAGAAAGTATCATAACTATGCTCCACACAAATATTATTATTTCAAATGGTAAAACTACACCAAGAGCAAGGAAAATTACCCATGTTCTTAAGAATTCTACAGCTTTACTTATGAAACTTATTGCAAAATATTTTGTAACGTCTTTTTTTCTTTCAAATGTATTTTTCATGGCATTTTGGAATAATGCTGCATAGTCTTTTTTAGTACCTTTTTCCATTGATTTTTTCATTCCAAGTTTTCCTGCTAATTTAACTATAAAATTTATTGTTCTTTCTAACATTACCTTATTTAGTATAGTATAGAAAATGAAAGCAAATATTGCTAAAGAGAAGGCTAATCCTCCTATAAGTAAAATCATTGTAGATGCTGATACCAGATTTGAAAGTGCGAGAACTATTACTGATATTAAGATTATTAGATATATTGACATTAATTCTATCAAAGTGTCTGTAGCTATTACTGCACCTGCTTTTTCAGTTGGAAATCCTTTTTTTCTCAAATACCATATCTTTGCAGGCTCACCACCTATTTTTACAAAAGGAGTAAGACTGTTAACAGCTATTCCTATTAGTGTTATTTTCAAAGCAGAACGGTATTTTAGTATATGACAGGTTGTCTGAAATATATCACAATTTCCTGATATTACTTTTAGACGAAATGCCATTATAGCAACTGTTAAAATCTGAAGAGCAGCTGCTAATAGAATTAATAGTAGATTTGCTGCTAAAAGTTCTGTAATTATTAGATCGAAGCCAAACATTGACATTACAAAGATAACTACTGCAATACCTAAACCCATCATTCCAAGCTTGAAAAGCATGATTAACTTATTGCGAGTTTTTATTTAAAAGCCTTTGAGACATGATTCTATGATGAACAATGGGGTATGTATTATAGGTGCTGGACTTGCTGGATTAAGTATCATTCATCATCTAGATTCTAAGCATAAAACTACTATATTTGAAAAAGAATCAGTTCCAGGTGGATTGTGTAGGAGTATTAGTGTAGATGGCCATACTTTTGATATTGGTGGATCTCATGTAATATTTACACGAGATGAATATGTTAATAATCTTATTATGACAATGATGAAGGATAATTTAATTAAGCATAGAAGGGGTGCTTTCATATTTCTAAACAATACGTATGTAGAATATCCATTTGAAGTGAATCTACGCTCTCTTTCAAAGGAAGTTATAGATGAATGTATTTCAGGAGTTGAAAATCTTAAAGATGAAAAAGAACCTGAAAATTTTGAAGAATGGATATATTCTACAATGGGAGCTGGGATATCAAAATACTATATGATTCCATATAACCAGAAAATCTGGGACTATGATTTGAAGAAAATGAATTGTGATTGGATCAAAGGACGTGTTCCTAAACCTGATATTGAAGAAATGAAAAAAGGTGCTTCTGAAGATGTTCAAAAAGAGTATGGACCAAATGCTTATTTCCACTTTCCTAAAACTGGTGGAACTCAAGCTTTAGTTGATGTTTTTGCAAAAAATAAAGAAATTGTATTTAATTCTGAGATAACTGGAATTAAAACTAGTGATGGGTTGGAAGTTGAGGTTAATGGTAGAGATAAGAAAGTTTATGATACTGTTTTTTCAACATTACCTTTACCTGAAATAGTTAAGCTTATTGATAATGTTCCTGATAATGTGAAACAAGCTGCAGATGATTTAGTTTATAGTTCTATAGTATGCACAGCTATCAAAACTAATAGTAAATTACCAGAAGGTAAACATTGGATATATTTTCCTGATGCAAATATTCCATTTACGAGAATAGGATTTCTTTCAAATTATTCTCCTAATATGTCACCTGAAGGAGAATCACTTGTATTAGTTGAAAAAACTTATAATAAAGACAAAACTATGAATAAAGAAGAGCAGTCGCAGAAAGCTTTAGATTCATTAATTGAACTTGGTATAATAGCTGATGGGGAGATATTGCATACATCTCAATTCAAATATGCGTATGTTGTGTATGATTTAAACCATAGTAAAAACAAGAATATAATAATAGATTTTTTGAAATCATTAAACATAATACCTGTTGGCAGGTTTGCAGAATGGGAATACTTTAACATGGATAAAGCAATACTTGCTGGAAAAAGAGCTGCTGAAGGAATGTGAAATTATGGATATATCTGTGATAATACCAACTTACAATGAAGAAAAAAATATAGTTAAGTGTGTTGAGTCGTTGAAAAAACAAGATTACAAAGGTGAATATGAAATTATTGTTTCTGATGGTAGTTCAAAAGATAATACAACTAAAGTTGCTAAAAAGTTAGGTTGTAAAGTTATTACACAAAAAAGTGCTGGTGTAGGTGGTGCTCGCAATGATGGTTTTAAAATTTCTAAAGGAAAAATACTTGCAACTATAGATGCAGATTGTACTGCTCCTAAAAATTGGTTATCTGTTATAGATGAAAATTTCAAATCAGGTACTGTTTGCGTTTTTGGCAAAACCTTGCCAGATAAACAAACTGGAGAATATAAACTATTATTCAAAATAGGTAATTTCTTAATACATCATGTTTCTCGTACAAATATGTATCACAATATTTGTGGAGCTAATTGTGCATTTGAAAGAAATGCTTTTCTTGAAATAGGTGGATATTCAAATCTTCCGATCTCAGATGATACTGAAATAGGAATTAGATTAAAGAAAAAGGGTCGTGTAAAATACTCAGATGATATGTATGTTTACTTTTCTACTCGAAGATTAGATAAATTTGGAAAATATAAGCAAATTGGAATTTGGCTTTCAAATATGTTTAAGTTAATATCAGGAAGGGCAAATAGAGCTAAAGATAATTATTCAAAGCAAGATTATTGAATCATTTTTTCATATAAATTAATCATATCTTTTGCGCATGTTTCTGATGAGAATTTCTTCAAAGTTTCTTTTGTTTCAAACTCTTTCCCTGAAAATGAAGATTCTATTGTTCTTGCAAGTGATTTTTCATTTTTTTTAGAAACTAATCCAACATTATTTTCTTTAACAAAATCAGATA
>EAAG01000050.1:0-3916 GCA_026058435.1 Candidatus Aenigmatarchaeota archaeon
ATGTTAAATCATAAAGAATGTGAAATGCAATCATCATTATGATTGCTATACCTCTGAAAGAATCTACTTGCCAAAAACGTTTTAGCATAATTATTATTTGATTTAACCATATAAAACAGCTGAAAGATCATCAATATCACTAGGGGTTCGACAGTAATTCCATGCAGCTTTTACAAATTTTCTTCTCATTTTTTCGAGTTGCCCAGGTTTTAAATCTGCTCAGTCTTTTGGTGGAAGTAAACCAAAAAGTCTTCTTTTTTCATATCCTGGATATGCAAACTCGTCACAATCACAATGTCCCATACTATTTTATTGTATATAGAAGTTAAAAAGAAATCATCTTAAACATGCTGGTCTTTCACCACGTGAGCGATGATATAGAATGCACTCACAGCATATTCCTTTGCGCTCGCAATTAGGCCAGTCACATGGACAGTTCTTGAGGTTTTCTTCTTTGTTCGGACATTCTTGTCTCATGATTATCACATGTAGTTATTGATTATAACCTTTTTATCTTACCAGGTTTTGGTTCAAAACATTCCCCATCTTCTAGAAGTTCTGATACTATAGATTCTACAAGATATTCATCTACTCCTGATGTATCAACTAATTCTTGATAAGAACACCCATCACCTGGGTCACACTTTGATATCAAATCTAACATCTTAGTTTTTAGTTCTTGTTTATTTTCATTGTCTTTTTCTGCAGTTTCTTCAGTTATTTCATTAGAAGTATCAGAAATTATTGCTTCAACTATATCCCCATCCATTTGTAATTGTGAAACAGCTAATTGTTTTAGTTCTGAAAGATCAGCAGTTTGTTCTCTCAGAGAAAAAACCTTTTTCTTTTTTTCATTCCATTTTTTTTGCTGTAATTTTAATTCTAATTTTCTAAGTGTTTCATGATTTGGGTCATCTATTTTGTGAACTATTTCTGCAACCAAATGTATTTCATCATCATATAATCGTATTTTTCCAATAGTCTCAACTATATCGCCAACAGAAACTTCTGAAAGAATACTAGAACTGAATGTTTTTGCTCGGATAGTTGCTGTTGCATCGTCAAGTGTTATAGATGCAAATTTGTTGTCTGGTGAACTATATTTGTTTACAATTGTTCCTAACAAACGTGTTCGAGAAACCTTCATGTTGTTTTTTGTCATAATAAAGTTTGGTTCAAACCCTTCCTGTGTAAAATATTTTCCTTGAATTATATCTTTTATAGGAATCTTAATTGCTGTCAAACGTTTATTTTCCATTTTCTCACCTTAAACCGTACTGATATATCCTACACGAGGAACAAAAACCATTCCTTCTTGTTTTAATTTTTCAAGGAGATCATCAATGTTTCCAATGCCTTGTTCTTCTGCTTCAGCTTTCAAGTCTTGAACAGAAACAACTTTTCCAACATCTTTTTGTAATGTTCGTATCATTTCCATTACTTCTTTAATTTTATTTCTTTGACTTGTTGATACTCCTGATTCTATTCTATCTATGTCAATTTCTCCTGTTTCTGCGTCTGTTCCTAACTGAACTAATGAATATTTCATGAGATTTATAGCTCTTTCAGCATCTTCTATATCTACTTGTTTTTTCAACCTAACCTTTGCACTAGCTTCTGAAATACGAATCATTGCTTCAAACTGTCTTAGAGTAATTGCAACGCTGTGCCCTGCTTCACCACTATATTTATTTCTCATGTCATTGTAAAAATCTTTTAGAACTTTTCCTGCTTCTTTAGTCATTGTAACTTTTTCAATTTTTCTTGCATATGCTATATATTTTCTAAGAAGCATTGGTTCTATAATTGGTTCGGCTACGTCTGGAGAATCCCGTATATCAAGAATATGTTGAGCTATTCTATCATCTGTTTCTACATTTGGTTTATCTTTCAAAGCAAATTTCAAATCAAAACGTGATAACAATGTTTCAGGAATATGAATCTGTTCAGCAACTGGTCTAAACGCATCAAATCTTCCTAATTTGGGATTTGCTCCTGCTAATACTGCTGTATCAGCTGGTAATGTAGCTACAATAGAAGCCTTAGCAATGCTTATAGTTGATACTGACATTGCTTCGTGCATCGCAACTTGGTCGTCTTCATTCATTTTATCAAATTCATCAATAGCTATTACTCCTTTGTTAGCTAATACTAATGCACCTGCTTGCAATATCCATCCACCAAGTACTTCGTTTTTAACTACACTTGCAGTTAATCCTGCTCCTGTAACTCCTTTTCCTGATACATACTTACCACGCGGAATAATTCTTGCAGCAGTTTGCATCATTCTTGTTTTTCCCACACCAGGATCTCCTGTTATCAATATATGTATATTTCCTCTAAGACGGGAATTGTCTGGAAGCTTATGTGGTATTCCACCAAATAATTGAAGAACCATGGCATCTTTAATTTCATTATAACCGTAAATACCAGTAGCAATACTTTCTCTTAAATTTTCAAATATTTTTTCAGTTTTTGAAAGTTCAACTATTTGTTTTTCGTTTTCTGGGGTAATTTCAATTTCATCAAATTCAGTTTCTGCACTTTCAACATGATTTGCATCTATATATGTTTCCATTTTTGTACCAAGTTTTCCTTTAATTCTTTTTGGAAGTTCTCTGAAAATTCCAGTAAGTTTTAAATTGTTTCCTGGATCAGTTTTTTTCTGCATTCTTGGACTGGTATTATCTTCTTTTAGAAAAACACTTATACTTCCTGGTTGTTCACCAGTTGTTATTTCAAATGGTTCATCAACTGAAAGATATCTAGTATCGAACATTTTCTTTTCTATTAAATCAAAACGACCTCGTCTACCACATTCACATACAAAAGGATGTTTCAAAACATTTTCATCTTGTTTTACAATAATCTTAGCTTCACAGTCTGGGCATTTGAAAACTGCTTCATATATTTGAGGTTTAACTTCGCTTGCAGATTTTACAACACAATCTACTGTTAGAAACTTTCCCAAATGTTTTGCTCTTAAATTTCTTATTCGTATGTTTGCTGATTCTGGAAGATTTGTTATTTTAACATCAACTTTTTGCTCACCTGGTAAATCAATCTCAGTAACAGCTTGATTGAATGATTCTAATACTACTTCAGGTTGATTAAGAAGACGGTCAGATAATAAAGGATCAAATCTATCTAATATTGAAAAATCTATCATTATAGATTCTTCTCCAGATTTGGAAACTTTCATTAATTCATTGTAATAATAACTTCTAATAAATTCATCTAATTTTTCTTTTATTTCAGAATCCGTCTGTGTTTCTAATACAGACTCAGCGTTCCCAACCATTGTCACACCCGAATATCATTGTTAAGAAATAGTTTAATACTAAGCCCATGGTTTCATCTGGTTCCAGTGGAACAATACTTTAGTTGGATTTTTCCTGAAGTGTTTTTTCTAGAGTATTAACTGCTCTTTTCACATGAGAAACATGCTTTGCGCCAGCACATACTATTCTGCCTGATGAGAAAAGTAAGAAAGCTACTTTAGGATCTTGCATTCTATATACGAGACCAGGAAACTGGTCTGGCTCATATTCACTTTCTTCTAATTCAAATGCTAATTTATCGAGATTTAGTTCTCTTTTCAAATCTATAGAAGCTACAATATTTTCTATTTTAACTTTAATGTTGTCTTTTTTTACTCTGATTCCTGCTTTTCTAAGTTTCTTAACAATTTCATGGACGCCGGTATGTGCTTCTTTTGTTGATTTTGCTCCTACGCAATTTATTTTTCCATTTCTGAAAATTAGAGAAGCTACTTTTGGTTGATCTAATCTGTAAATCAACCCAGGGAATTCTTTTGGGTAATATTCGCTTGATTCTAAATGAGTCATTATTTTATTTAGCGGTATATCAACCTTAAGATCTGTAGAAGCTACAACATTTTGGATTTTAATATTAG
>EAAG01000051.1:0-3622 GCA_026058435.1 Candidatus Aenigmatarchaeota archaeon
CGCGTGGAAGCTGCTTAAGGTAATCTTATTAAAACCTTTCTATTAATTGTTTATATCAAATCAAATTAATTGTGTGATTATATGGCAACAAAAGTCGATGTTATGATTGAAGGTGGAAAAGCTACTCCAGCGCCTCCGTTAGGCCCTGCTTTAGCACCATTAGGTGTGAATGTAGGTGGAATAGTTGAAGAAATCAATAAGAAAACTGAGAATTTTAAGGGAATGCAAGTTCCTGTTACTGTTAATGTTAATGATGATAAATCATTTGAAATAGAAGTAGGTATTCCTCCTGTTACTGCTCTGATTAAGAAAGAACTTTCATTAGAAAAAGGGTCTGGAAGAGCTGGTGTAGAAAATGTCGCTGACATTGTTATTGAACAAGTTATCAAAGTTGCTAAGCAAAAAGAAGATGGTATGCTTGGTGCTAATCTTAAGGTTATGGTTAAGCAAATTATTGGAACTTGTGGAACTATGGGTATACTTGTTGAAGGTACTTCATACAAAGACGCTTTGAAGCTCGTAGATGAAGGAAAATGGGATAAAGAAATTAAGGAAGAGAAAACTGAATTGTCTGAAGCAGAGCTTGCAAATATCAAGAAAGAGAGAGAAGCGATGCAAAAGAAGATTGAGAAAGAACACGCAAAAATGAAGAAGAAAGCTGAGAAGATCTTGAAAGAAATGGAAGGTAAAGAAGATGGTGAAAAGCGAAAGAAGATGCGTGAAGAGGAAATCTTGGATATAATTATAGAAGAGCTTGTACCTCATGAATCAGCTGCTGCAGGTGCCCCTGTGGAAGCTAAGAAAGAATAGTCATTTTACTACTATTGGTGCCAGTATTGTTTCTTTATTCCAATAATTACAATCTTTTGGTGGGCTGACTTCACATATTTCAAATTCTATTTTTTGGAATCCTGCTTGTTTTAATTTTCTAATATGGTTTTTAGAAAATTTATCACATTCATCTGAATAGTATGTTAAAATACCGTCTTTTTTCAATAATCTATGTGCTTCTTTGAAAAATCAAAAATGATTTTTATGTATCTCTTTTTCAGACATTGGATATGTATCAAATAATATTCCATCAAAACTGTTGTCTGGTAGATCTGATACAACGTCTTCCCAGAAACCTTCTATAATATTAATTTTTTTAGAAAACATTTTTTTGCATTTTTTAACTACATCTGGATGTGGTTCTATGATCGTGTGTTTTTTTATTTTCTTTGAATTTTGTATAAATTTAGCTGAAATACCTAATCCGAATCCTATTTCGAGAATATTCCCACCGTTTGCTGTAGTGATTTTTGCAAGTGTTTTCATATAGTTAGTTTCCCATTTTTCCATTACAGAGTGTCCTGCTATTTCTAATGATTTATCAGTAAATGTTGCTGGGAATGAATTCTATTTATTTTTTCCTGGAAATCCTATCTTTTTCCTTGTCTGTATAGTATCCATAAACTAAATATTATGGGTAAATATTAAACCTTAAAAATCCTTTTCTAGTTGAGTTATTTGATTAAGATGAGTAAACTAGCTATACCCGGAGCTTTGAGCATTATATTTGTTCTACTAAATGTTGCAGTTATCGCTATAATTCTAACTCAGTTCACAGAAATGCTTGCATTATCATCTGTTCTACTGATAGTTATGCTTATCATTGTAATTTCTAGAATTGAAATGAAAGGTTCTATGCTTCAGGAACGTTTAAGACGTAGAAAGATGCAAGATGCTACTGTTGATGGGCTTGAAAATATAGCTAATAAAGTGGAAGATATGTCAGTTGTGTTCAAAACTAAAACCGATGAAATGTATGATAAAATGCATGCTAACATAGATATGCAGAGACGGGTATGGACACATGATTTTGAAATTAAACATAAAGACCTGAAAAGTAAAGTTGCTAAAATTGAAGAAGATGTTAGTCGTCTAAAAAGGGTTTCTGAGTAGAATAAACCTTTAAAAGAACTTCGTATAATTGAATGTTAACCGTTTACTGATTATCTCATATTTCTGGGAGTCAGGAGGTTATGAAGATGCCAGAAGAGAAAAAAGACAATAGTGTGGATATAATGAAGGCTGCTACTCAAAGTGAGGAAAAGGAAACTGAAGTAGTTGTAAAACCTGTAGCAGAGGGTATTAAATTCTTACGTGAAAATTCTGAAAAAAGGAACTTTAATCAGACATTTGACTTGATAATTAATCTGAAAAATATGGATGCTAAGAAAGAAATGATTAAAACCGAGGTCATTCTTCCTCATGGTAAGGGAAAAGAAATTAAAGTTGGTTTTATTTCTGATGATGCTGAAGGTGACAATGTTATAACAACTAAAGAAATGGAAGCTATTGCTAAGAAACCGTCAGAAGCTAAGAAACTTGTGAAAGAGTTTGATTATTTTATTGCAAGTGCTCCGCTGATGGTTACTGTTGGTAAATTGTTAGGACGTTATTTAGCTCCTGCTGGAAAGATGCCAAAACCAATACCACCAAAAGCTGATCCTGCTCCGTTTATTGCTGCGGTTTCTAAGTCAATTACACTAAAAAATAACAAACAAATGAAACTTCAATGTTCTGTTGGAACTCAGGAAAATGAGGATGAACAAATTATAGAAAACGTAAAAACTGTTGTTAGTACTGTTGAGAAAAGTTTACCAAAAGGTATTCAAAACATAAAGAATGTTTTAATAAAACTTACAATGAGTAGACCTGTGAGTATTTCAATGAAGTGATGGAAATGGTGTCAGAAAAGAAAAAGAAAATGCTTGTAAATATTGAAAAGGAATTAGCTGATGCTAAAGTTATTGGAATGATAAACATGCATAAACTTCCTGCAAGACAATTGCAGAGAATGAAAAAAGATCTTACAGGTAAAGCTAAAATCATTATGGCTAGAAAGTCAATTTTATTACTTGCTTTGAGAAAAGTTTCAACTAGTAAGGAAAATCTGGATAAAATTATCGACAATATAACTGCTGTTCCTGCTATTATGGTATCAGATGAAAATCCATTTAAATTATATCAATATTTGAAGAAAAATAAATCTCCTGCAGCAGCAAAAACAGGTGATACTGCTCCTGAAGATATAACAGTAAATAAAGGCCCTACAAGTATGCAACCTGGTCCTGCAATGACTCAATTACAAAGTGTTGGGTTGAAGACTGGAGTTGAAGGCGGTAATATTTCAATTATGGAAGATTATGTTGTTGCAAAATCTGGTGATGAGATTACTGGTGATATGGCTGCAGTATTCAATATGCTTGGGTTAGAACCAATGAAAATTGGTATTGATTTGACAATGGTATGGGAAGATGGTACTGTATATGGAAAAGATGTATTAGATATTGATGAAGATGAATTCTATTCTGATATTTTATCAGCTGTACGGTCTGGAATAAACTTATCACTGAATGCTGGATACATAACAAGTGATAATGCTTCTTTAGCAATACAAAAAGCGTTTGCTGAAGCTCGTGTACTAGCTATTGAAGCTAATGTGTTGACACCTGATGTAATTGGTTCAGTATTAGCAAAAGCTGCTGCTGAGATGAAAGAATTGACTGATAAGGTTGGTGATTTAGAACCTAAAGCTGAGGAACCTAAACCTGAGGAAAAAGAAGAACCAAAAGAA
>EAAG01000052.1:0-3556 GCA_026058435.1 Candidatus Aenigmatarchaeota archaeon
ACAATAAGCTTCTTGTAATTGAATACCATTTATTCCAAGTGCAGTAACTGAGTGATGATTACCAGTCGCATCAGCCCATTTACCAACTATTGACGTATCTTGCATATGTAACAACATATCTAGATCTGATTGAAGCATTTCTACATAATGTGCAAAAGGTCTACCAGCAACAGTTGGTAAAGCATCATAATGATGAGATGTATCCATATATGGTACATTTATCCATTCCAAAGATCTTTCAAGTGTAATATCTCTTAGATTTTTTACAGAATCCATTATAACTTCCAAAGACTTACTTAATTGGATTGCTTTTGCAGTTTCAGTTGTATCTGCACTTGTCCTTCCTTTATTTATATGAGCAGCAGCAGCATCGCTTACTTGTTCACCTAAAGCAGTATTTATTGCAATAACATCATGCCCAGTCTTTTCTTCTATTTCTCTTATTCTATTAGGATCAATATATTCTAAATTAGCTTTTTCAGAAATTTCAGCAGCATGGTCTGGTTGCACTATTTCAGGATATGCATTACTCATTGCTAATACAGCATCAGCTTGTGCATACAAACTTAAACGAAAGGTATTTTCAGGTCCCCATATATTAATCATATCATCTGTGCCATATCTTCCAGCAGTAAGTAAAGCAGGATTAGTATTAGAATCAACTCCTCTAGGTTTAGGTTCAGTTCTAGGCATAAATCTATATACAGACAAAATCTTAAATATAAGAAATCCCACATGGAAATTCTGATTTTTTAGAATTCAAGCCATTCAGAATCTCTAAATATTCCTTTACTTTTTATTCTAATACCAGGATTCCTACTAACTTGTCCAATAGTGTCAGCATCAATATCGTGTTCTCGTGCAATAGATATAACATCTGCTGGGTCAGGTGTTGCTATAACCATACCTTGCCCCATATTAAATGTACGATATGCTTCCTCATCTGTAGTACCAGCAAGTTCTTGACAAGCATTCATTACATAACATGGTCCACATGGTGAAGAAATATCTGCACCAAATCCACTTGGTTTTAACATTCTTCCAACTTTACCTGGTAAACCACCACCAGTTATATGCGCTACGCCATGGACATCTACTTTTGGTTCACCAAATGCACCACCAAGCATATCAACTACAGCTTTTGTGTATATTGTTGAAGGAATTAAAACCGTATCACCTAAACTTTCACCATCAACAATTTTCTGATGCCATAAATCACCATAATATTCTAACATTGTATCTCGTACAAGACTTAATCCATTTGATCTTAAACCATATTCATGAAATCCAACTAAATAATCACCTACTTTTATTTCATTTCCTGTCAATAATTTATCTTTGGTACCCATCCATACACAAGCAGCACCCCAATTAAAACAAAAATCACCATACCCACCGACACAAGCACTTATTTCAGCAATTTCTCCATTCACAACTGCAACATTTGCTGCTTTAGCAGCAGAAATATAACCAGTAGCAAGTTCTCTTACTTCTTCTATAAACGGAGCCTTATCCGGTCCTAGTGAATTTACATCTAATATAGAACCAATCATAATAGGCTCAGCACCTCTTACAACAGCATCATCACATACCATTGCAAATAAATCACGAGCAACAGTATCATATTTACGCATTCTTTGCACAACCTGAACCTTTGTGCCAATACCATCAAAACCTAAATTCATGTAAGTACCTTCAGGTAATCCACCAACATTTACAGCTCTTAATCCAGAAAAATCAGGAAATAATTCAACAACTTCACCTACATTACCTTCTCTATTTACCCATGTCTGTCTAGCAGCTTCATATAACATCTCAGAAACTTTATCTCCAAGTTTAATATTAACTCCAGTATCTTTGTAACTTTTTCCCATACTCATTATTATGCAAGAAAAAATATTTATATACCCAGTTTAACAAAGCTTTTATATGGAAATTGTAAAAAGAAGACAACTTGCTAAGATTTCAAAAAAACCTATAAACAAAACTGTAAAAAAGTCTAAAAGCAGTCCGATAAACAAAGCAAAAGTAAACTATGTAATTGATATATTTCTACTTATTAGTTTTGTAGGAGTTGCAATAACAGGAGTAATAAAAGTCTCTGTTGTAATGGATTTCCTTGGATTAAGTTGGGGACAAGCACCAATGCCTTTATTATCAACAATACATGACTGGTCTGGCGTAATCATGGTTATTTTAGTCGCTATACACATAGCTCTAAACTGGAAATGGTTAGCATGCATGACTAAAGCAATGTTTGGTAAACATGATGCAAAAGTATGTGATGCAATTTAAGCATCTATCATATTATCATTCACTTCAGGTCCTACTGGAACTAATCCATCAAAATGTATAGTAGGATCATTAGGATCAAACACTCTTGTCACACGATATAATCCTCTTGTATATATTTCATCACCGTCTTTGAAATGAGTGGCTTCTAAAATAGTAATACCAGCTAATGGTCTAGAAAGTTCTTGATTACCTTTAGTTCTTAATAATGGTATTTCACCATCAAGCCAATAATTACGCTGACCCTGTTTCAAAAAAGGATAAGTTTTTCCTAACTCAAGAGGTTCAGGAATACATTCTTCTTTTTTTCTACACCCAATTCTATATTCTTCCATATTGCGTAATGCTAAATCAGGATTAAACTCAACTTGTATTCCCATAGCATGATATATGGCCAAACATACTTTTATAAATATAGTGATAAATAAGACTATACTATTACTGAGGTTAAATTATGGAATTACAAGCACCAAGACAAATGGCATATGACCGCGCAATCGTGGTATTTTCTCCAGAAGGTAGAATGTATCAAGTTGAATACGCACGTAAAGCAGTAACCAAAGAATCAACTACATTAGGGGTAGTATTCAAGAATGGTATTGTTCTAATGGCTGCAAAACAAACTGCAAAACTTCTAGTAAGCAATAAAGAAGAGAAAATCAGTGCTATTGATGAACACATTATGGGTGGAACTTGTGGTATTTTAGCTGATAGTCGTGTATTAATTGACTTTGCAAGAATCAAAGCTCAAGTTAACAGAATAACATATGATGAACCAATTGAAGTTAATGCTCTTATGAAAGAAATTGCAGATAGAAACCAGAAATTCACACAGATGGCTGGTTTAAGACCATATGGTGTAAGCTTACTAATGGCTGGTACAGACGGTGAAGCACACCTATATGAAACAGATCCATCTGGAACAATAAGAGAATGGAAAGCGCATGCTATTGGAAGAGGTTCTCCAAAAGCAGGTAAAATACTTCAAACTGAATATAAAGACAATTTAACAAAAGATCAAGCAATTACACTTGCTTTGAAAGCATTGAAAGCAGGTGAAGAAAAACTAACTTCTAGCAATTTAGAAATAGGTATCATAGAAGACAAAAAAGTCACTATTTTAGATAGAGATGAGATAAGAAGCGTAATGAAATAATTCACGTATTTATTCTAAAAAATCAATACATTTTCATGCGAATATGGGTTTTAGCCTTAGCTTTGGTTATATTATTCAGTAGTTTAGGGTTTGCTTTACTTTCTCATG
>EAAG01000053.1:0-3550 GCA_026058435.1 Candidatus Aenigmatarchaeota archaeon
TGTTGTTCTGGCATGTTCCTTGGGTCCCCTTTTTTAACCATATTTCCATTACCTTCTTGTATACTGCAATTGGAATATGGAATTGTTAATACCATAGAATTGATTTTTATTGCAAACATATAAAATTAACTATTTTTCATAATTTCCACGTTTATCTGATGCATATTCTTTTTTCCCTATTTTGTAAGGATTGTTTTTATCAGATGCAACGTATTCTTTGATTCCTTGCATAAGATCTTTTCTTAAGTCATCTGAAACATGTGTTCCTGTTATATCATTCATTTTTCTTAACATTTTTATTTCAGATTCATAGCGATCTATTATTGTTTTAATAATACTCCATAAAGAAGCTGGAATTTTTCCTTTCCATTTTTTTAGTTCTGCATAAGATGCTATAATATCTTCTTTTGTCATTTCTGCTATATTTGATACACACCAAGCTATGTTTAATCCATGTTTCTTAGCTTTTTCATAATGAATATTCTGTGTTAAAGAACATGAGAAGTCTGCATTTGTTAAATCAGCGTTTCCAAAATGAACGCTTAAGAAATCTGACCAACTTGCGTCTGCATTTTTCATTATAACTCCTTGTATTTTAGCTCTTTCAAATCCTGACCACATTAATTTAGCTTTAGTAAAATTAGCTTTTTTTAAGTTAGAATCATTGAAATCAGAGAAACTTAAATCTGAATTTGAGAAATCTGCTTCCCTTAAATCAGTTTTTGAGAAATCTGCACCTACGCAACTTATATTCTTGAAATTGCGTTCTCCTTTTTTGTATAGTTCTTTACTTCTTGATAACCCATTGATTTTAGTTTCATTTATCTCGACCTCTCTGTTGTCTATATAGTTTTTCTACAGTTTTAACTGTGTCAGCGTCTTTTGGACGTTTTTCATCTGTTCTAAATCTTAATAGTCTTGGAAATCTTAATGCAAATCCAGAAGGATATTTTAGTGATTTTTGTATTTCTTCATATCCTACTTCTACAACTATTTTTGGTTGAACTGTAACTTGATTTCCTTTTTCTTCTAAAATATCTTTTTTTAGTAGTTTTGTTAGTTTTGATAAAGTAAATTCACCTTTTACTGTACTTTCTTCTTTTTCTTTTAGTCCTGAGCCCATCATACCTACTGGTATGTAATTATCTCCTTGTCTAGCCCCTAATAATAATGAACCAATTGTTTTTGCTCGTTTACCTTCTGACCATGTTCCGCCTATAATTACTAAATCTAAAGGATCCATGATTTCTTTGATTTTTAGCCAGTATCCTACTCTTTTTCCTGGTTGATATTTTGCATCTAAATTCTTAGCCATTAATCCTTCTTCACCAATTGATTGAGAATATTTTAGGAATTTTTCTGCTTGTTTTATAGAAGATAGTTCTCTATGATCAGCTAGTTTTAGATGTTCGGTTTCTTTGATTATTTTTTTCAATTCTTTCCATCGTTCTCTTAATGGTTTATCCATTAAGTTTTCACCATTGTAGATTATATCAAAGACATCAACTTGTACTGGTATTTCTTTAACCATTTTATGAATATCATATTTTCTTTTGATTCGTCTGGATAATGTTTGGAAAGACATTGGTTTTCCAGTATCTTTATTTATTGCAACTACTTCAGAATCTATAATACATTTTTTGATTTTAACTGCTTGCTGAACATATTTTACAATATCTGGAAATTGATTTGAAACATTATCTAAGCGTCTAGAGAATAAGTATACTTTATCATTATCTTTATGTATGATACATCTGAATCCATCATACTTTATTTCATACACTATGTTTTTGAATTTCTTATGAGCTTCTTTTAGACCTTTTGATCTATCTGCTAACATGACTCTGATAGGTGAGCCTATTTTTAGATTTGATGATGAGAGCTTATCTTGTTTAGCTAGTAATGCTACTTGTCCATAATTTCCAATATAATTATATGCTTTTTCAATTTCTTTTGGTTCTTTTTTGAAAGCTTTAGCAACAGAGTCTCTGATTATACCATCAGCTACGCCAATGCGCATATTTTCTATAACTGTTTTTGAAATGTACTTTGCCTCTTGAGGTTTTGCTGAAACTAATAATTCTTGGATTACTGAGAGCTTTTTATCTTGTGAACCTGAGCCAGTAATATCTGGAAGCTTTCTGATGTTTTCATATACTTTTACAACTGAAAGAGTCTTTGACATTAATGATTGTTGTTTCTTATTTGATGCAAAATGCTCAGCTACTAAGCCAACATCGCCTTTAGATCTCATTTTTGCTTCAACTTCTTTTGGTGGCACGCCATAAGATTTTGCAATTGCTTGAAGCATTAGGTTTGTTGCTATTCCTAGCTCTTTTGTTGCTCTAGGATATACTATTCCTTGTGATAATAGTACAATCATCTCTAAGTTTTGCTTAGGTATGGTTGTATAGAACTCTGCCAAGATAGCTGTTTTTTCTAGTTTCTTTCTTGTTGATTCAAGTTTCTCATATATTTTGGCTAATTTTGTGTATAGCATGTTTATCATATAATCATTAAAGTTTTGAATTTAAAAAATGCCTTATGGTCAGTAATTCTATTAACGAACTTTCAAATACTATGGGAAAATACGAGATTGCCAAGTACTATAGTAATCCTAAAGTTGCTAATCGTATATCACAAGCTGCAAATGGTAGAGAAATTGCTGGTGCTTTTTGGAATGGTGCTTATGATAAAAGGCCTAACATAGCACAATATTCTTCAGATGTTGTGAAAATGGCTGAAAATGGTATAACTTCATTTCATGTGTCTGTTGAACACTGGCAAAACGCAATGATGCTGAGTGCTGGTATGCAAGCTTCTGATTATAGTAAAATAAGAACTGGTTGGGATATTCTTCTTGATATGGATAGTAAGATTGGCATGGAAGGTGGTAAACAATGTGCTTTAGCTATTATTGATTTCTTAGATAAGTACAAGATAACCTCATATGGAGTTAAGTTTTCAGGTTCTCGTGGTTTTCATATTGTATTGCCAAATAGCATATTTCCAAAAGAGATTGATTATAAGCAATTAGCAAAGGAATATCCTCGAATTCCTCGTATAATTGCTTTGTTTATTGAAGATCAGATTCGTGATGATTTAATGGAGCGATTATTGAAGTATAAGAGTTATCAAGAACTGAGTGCTATGTTGGATGAACCTCCTGCAAATATAGATCCATTTAATTTTGTTGAGTTAGAGACTAATTGGGGTGCTAGACATATGTTCAGAGCACCATTTAGTTTGAATGAGAAAACATGGTTAATATCTATTCCTTTGAAGCGGGATGAATTAGCGAATTTTTTCAAAGGTATGGCTTTACCTAAGAATGTTGGAATGCATATAGATACTCCGTTCTTTTACGATACTTCTGAAGTAGGTGAGGAAGGTACTGATTTGTTAATTGATGCTATGGATTGGCATGCTAAAAATCAGAAAAATGAAGAGTTACCAACTAATAATAGGAAAAGACATAGGAAAGAGATAACTGTTAAAATGAAAGAAGAAGACTTTCCTCCTTGTATTAAGTTAATATTGAAAGGAATAA
>EAAG01000054.1:0-3550 GCA_026058435.1 Candidatus Aenigmatarchaeota archaeon
ATGTTCAACAATATATAATTTATATTCTTTGAACCCCATTTTGTTGAGATGTTTTCTAATAATTTTTTTACTTATATTTTTTGTTAAGCGATTACTTCCATATTCAGTTATTTTATACTTGAATGCTTTTTGTTGTTTAATTGTTTTTGGAGTTTTTTGTCTTCTTCGTAAAAGATAATATCTTTCTTTTAATGATGGAAATATTCTGGTAATTGTTTTTGCTAAATCACTTGTTGTTATTGCAATAACACCAATGTCTTTTGGTTCTAAGTTTGCCATTGTTAAACATGATAGTATTGATTTTGAAGGAAAGCCAACTTCTAACTTACGACGAGTTAAACGTTCTTCATTTATTGCTGACAATATCTTGTTTCCACTAACTAATGCAGCTCCAGCGTCATGACCATCCCATATTCCTAAAACTCTCATTTAATCACCTTTTTCTAAATGAACCTAAATTCCCTAAAATTGTTTGATATGCTTCGCATGCAGTCCAGCAACCTGGACATTGCCCTGATTTTATTTTTACTAATGCTTCTTTTGCTTTACTCTGGCTAAAAAGATATTTAAGAGAAAAATCAAAGTCTCTGATATTTCCTAAGTTTTCATTCATCATTGTGCATGGATAAATATGTCCTTTTGGATCCATGAATATTGATGCTGACAATGCCTTGCATGCTACAGGACTTTTTCCAGTTTCCAAATATTTTTGTATATGTTTCATATATCTTCTTTCTAAAACTGAAACAGCATTTAGTCCTTTCTTTTTTTCTAATACTGCGTTAACATCTTTCATTATATCTTCTGGTTTGATATTCACATGTTTATTACCATAATAAACTTCTGATGTGTGATAGATGTTTACATGAAAATCTTCTAATTCTAAACTAGGGACATGATTTTTTATTGCTTGATAAGTTTTTTCAACCATTCCAACATTATCAGGTGATATTGTGTATCCTACAAATACTTTGAGTTTATTATTTTCTTTTTCTATTTGCTTTAATTGTTTTAGAGTTTCTACAGCAAGTTTCCATGATTCTATTCCACGGATTTTATTATGAATTTCTTCTGGGCCATCAATACTTATTGTCATAGTTAGAGTGTTAGTATGGTTTAGAATTTCTTTAACATCTTCAATAATTTTATTTGTTAACATTCCGTTTGTCGTGATACTAAGTATTTCTAGTTTTGGAATACTTTTGATTATATCAATTAGATCTTGTCTTAGAAAGACTTCTCCACCTGTAAGATTAACCCAACGAAATTTATTTTTTTTGAAAAATGCGGTAATTTCATCAATATCCAATTCTTGTTCAGGCTTTTTTTTCCAAATATCACATGTAGAACATTTAGAATTGCAGTTGTATGTTACTGCAAAAGTTAATTTGAAAGGACTCTGTTTTCCTACTCTTACTTTTAACACATCTTTCATGATTGACAGTTTTCCTCTCAATTAAAACAACTCCCTTTTGATTGTTTTTAGAATTCTTGCTCCGTCGCTGAATGAACGAAGGTTTCCTTTTCCATGTAAACGTCTTTTTTCATAGCTTGGTATTTCTAGAACTTTCAATTTTTTCTTAGCAGCTTTGATGCTGATTTCAGTTTCTATTCCAAATCCATCACATTTTAGTAAAGGAAAGATTATGTGAGCTGCTTTTTTGCTAAATGCCCTGTAACCATAGCATAAATCAGAATAATCCATGTGCCAGAAGAAATTTACCAATGATACAAAGAATTTATTACCTACACGACGATGAAATGTCATGTCTGCTGTTCCTCCACCTTGTATAAATCTAGAGCCCATGCAAACATCATATCCTGTGTTGATAGCTTCTATCATTAATCGTATTTCTGAGCTTCTATGAGAACAATCAGCATCCATCATTACTATAATATCACCTTTGGCTTCGTGTATACCTGTTCGTAGAGCTGAGCCTTTTCCGATTCTATCATAAACTATCTTTGCTTTGTATTTCTTTGCTATTTCAACTGTATCATCTTTGCTATGACCATCTACTATGATGATTTCATAGTCTTTTTTGACCGCTTTCATAGTTTTTTCTATATCATCTAGAACAATGGGAAGATTTCTCTCTTCATTTAATGTAGGTATGATTATACTGACCAGAGGCATAATTATGGTTATTCACAATAAATTAAAGGAACTAAAAAAGGGTATAAATACCTATAAGTTGACAATTATAAAGCAAAACCGCGTGTAAAACGCGGGATTGCTTGAGATGTTGAAGTCACTCTTTCATCTCAAAGATGCAGAAGTTTCTGGTGTCATCAAGACCTTCTTGGCCGTTTCCAATTGTCAGGAACCACAGAAATCGGGTGTAGGCTCCTTTGGTATTAGAGCCAAATCCGATCAATCCTTTGCCAAGATTGAAGTTCCATGCTTTGACACCCTTTGTTTCGTGAGAAGCAATGCCAAAGCTGACTACTGGATTCAGGCCATAGTTACTTACCTTATCAGACCTCAATGTGCCTTTCTGGTAGGACACACCGACAAGGCGTGATAGCATTGGAAATATGCCTGGAAACTCGAAGAGAACAGTTTCTCCGTTGACGTGGTTCTGTTCCACGTCAAGGTAAAATGAAACAGGAAATAACCACACCATATCTCCATTGGCGGTGTCTTTGGAGATGTTGTTTCCAACACGCAGATCTGACGGGCCCTTTCCGCTGGCAATGCAGCCTGTGAGTGCCAACAGAACCAATGCGACAAGTATGAGACGTTTCATGGCGATTCCTTTCAGTTGTTATCGTTGTGGAGAAGGTCTAGATGTCATTCAATGATTGGCATCCAGAATAGGCCGAATTTGAAACCGTTCTTGTACCCAATAGCGAAAAGGCCCTTGCCAATTGCGAGGAAACCGCCTGCACCAGGGTTCTCGTAATCAGCATACAGTCCAATAACGGGATTAACCTCCAATACTTGGGCGTCAGGTAATATCCCGTCTTTGTGCATGTACCGTACTCCTAGCCAATCCGCTTGGACAGGAAATATGTACGGAAACTCAACTGTGGTCACGTTGTTGAACGTGTTGCGATCATATCGCATCAGGGGAATGGCCTTGAGTTCGGTATTGTGTTCACCCTGGCTCACACAACCAATAGTTGCCAACAAAACCAATACAACAAGTAAGAGTGATTTCATGGCGCTTCCTTTCAGTTGTTATCGTCGTCGCAGATGTCCAAGTATCCGCCACTAAAAGTGGTTCCCAGGAAGTCTGCGATTTCGAGGAAGTCGATGCCGGCTGACGCTGAAAAGAATACAAGAGTTGTGTAAACTTCAGCTTTGTATACTTTGGGAAAGCCAGTAGCAACTCCCAGTCCTCTGCCTTCTCCGGCGTTGACTGGCGTCATCTCCTACGTTTTGGAGATAGGTGCAGCCAGGAATAGCCAACAAAACAACAATGAGCAACGATGCGATCTATTTCATCTTGGTGATGAATGTCGCTCTAGTTCCATGAGCGCCTTTCCTGCCATCTCCAAAACTCAGGAACCATAAGAATCTAGATCGGAAGAGCACACGTCTGAA
>EAAG01000055.1:0-3549 GCA_026058435.1 Candidatus Aenigmatarchaeota archaeon
CAGATGGATGGTGTGATATGCCTGGTGCAAATTGTTGGAAGTTTGATCATGATTTAGCAGCATGTGGTGATGAACCAGGCTGTACAAATTCTTCTAGTGGAATGGGAGGAGCTGCTAATTTCTGTGATATTAATACAACCAGAATGGATAGCTCTAATTGTTGGTCATACACAACAGAGGCAAATTGTGCAGATGCATCTGGAAACTGTCAATGGCAAAATGATACATGGTGTCAAGAGAATTCAGATGATGATTGGTGTACTTCAAATCCAAATGCAGGATGGTGTGGATATAAACCATTTGAAGATTGCATGAATTTAAATGAAACATCATGTACTTCTCAAGGAAATTGTACATGGAGTTCTGATGAATATTCAATGGTTGGAGGATGGTGTAATGTTGCTTGTATGAATTGGTCAATATCTGACGAAGATGATTGCAAATCCGCCGGTGCAGCTGGTTTATGTGAATGGAGAGATATGAGTTCAACTTGTCAACCAGAAACATTTATGATAATGTGTGGAACAGATGGGGGAGGGGGTGGAAAAACAGGTTGTTGGCAATATGACGGAGATCAGGCTTCATGTGTGGCAAATAATATAACTTGCACTTATGTGAATGATACTTATGCAAATAATAATGTTTCTGAATCAGAATATGATGGTTATTGTATGAATAATGCAGAATACCAACATTTTGGAGGGATGGAGGGTGATGTTCCCTTCTTAGCAGATGATGCAGGAAATGTTAATTGGGCTGCTGAACCAGGAATTACAGGCAGTGTTGATATTATTGGTACGGGAATGAGAACAACAGATGAAGGATTTAATTTTGGGGCAAGTATTTCAAATATAAGTGATTCTATTATTTGTAAGGGATATTCAGTAGGGGTTGGCCCTGGTCAAACCCCTGTAACAGGATTAGGAAATAGTTCTGGAGAATTTTATTGGTACTTGGATACAGATAACACAGAGACAGGAGGATGTGTAGCTGTTCCTGATTCAGGAGATAATCTAACAGGATTTGATTTCCTTATTAATTATATTTCAAGAAATACAACAAATGGTCTGGTTGAAACAAAACAGTTAATGAGATGTTCAAGTGGAAGTTGGATGCCAACAAATGCTTTGATAACAACAAGTAAGAAAATGAGCTGTGGAGAAATTTCAGGAGTAATGGTGGCATTGGCAAAACAAGATATAGAAGCATTTACAGAATATAACAAGACTGCAAATATGAGAATATTCATGTCAAGTGCAGATGCAGATGGCTCTAGACTTAGTCCTTCAGATAGTGTTGGTCCTGGTTATTATACACCTGGAACAATTGACTTTGGATTTGTAGATTGCTCAGATCCTACAATGGCTAAGGATCCTAAATGTAAAAATTTCCAGAAGTTTGGATTTAATGTATTTGAAGAATGTAAAAATGGTGTTGATGATGATGAAAATGGACTTGTAGATTGTGATGATCCTTTCTGCACATATATTCCTGATTGTGCTTCAGGAACTGCATTTAACTTTTCAGCTGATTCAAGTGATTTAACAGCACCAACAGTCATGTTTAGTGATGTGGAAAAATTATATGATTCTGCATTTGTAAGAATAGACACAAATGAACCTTCTAACATGAGTTTGACATTCTTCAAGAATGATTCTAACTGTGACACAGCTAATTTAAATGCTACTTTAAATGATGTTGGAAGTGGAGATGCATTTATGGATAATGCTCAATTTAAACCATTCCATTCTGTGGATATAATTCAAGACACAATTGGGTATGATTTAACAAATGGAACAGCATATTATTACAAAGTAAATGTCTGTGACCCTTCAAACAATTGTGCCACATCTACATGTTCTAACTTTACGACAAAAGTTTCTACAACAGATAAGTCATTTATATTTAAATTAGATTTGCCAGCTAATATTACTGTTGATATTCCTGCATTTGGAAAAACAAATTATAATTTTACAGAAACATTTGGAGGAGTGCAGTATGAAGTTGGGATTAAAACAAATACTTCTGTAACAAAAAATATGAATATGACTCTCCATTGTGGAGACATGAGTATTGGAATGTATGGAATGAATGTCTTAAATCCTACAAAACTTGATTTAACAAATGCATTTGTATGTGATGAAGCAGCAGATTACATAGGTATGAATTCAACCCTTAAGAAATGGAATAAAATGATTAATGAAGTCCATTTAGGCGGGGCAAGTGATTATATTGAAATTACACTTCCTACAGCATATAATAGTGCAAATACATTCCAGTGGACAGATGATGTTGGAGCAGATGGACAAGATGTGGATGACTATGTTGAATGTTCTGGAGACACTACTTCAACAACTTGTAAAGTTCCTGTATCAATGGGATTCTCAGCCTATGCTCTTTCAACACCTGATTCAAGTTCTTCATCATCTTCAGGAGGCGGAGGCGGTGGTGGAGGTGTTGCAGGTTCAACAACATATACTCTGTCTGATGAGCAATTTGCAGAAGGGTTCACAAAAGAGATAACAAAAAATAATCAGTTTAAAGTTGTTGTTGAAGGTGAAGAGCATCGTATTAAACTAACAGAAGTAGGTGATACATACATAAGAATAAATATTTCAAGTGAAACTCAAAAGGCAACATTGTCAATAGGAGATACAAGAAGATTTGAAGTTTCAAATGATAGTCTCTACGATATTTTAGTTACTTTGAATGGGATAAATATAACTTCTAAAAAAGCAAATATGACTGTTCAATCTACAAATGAAGAAATGACTTCTCAGACAGAAGAAGATGAAATTGAGAAACAAAAAGCAGCTGAAGAAGCTGCAAGTAAAGAACAAAAAGAGAAAGAATCTCAGAAGAAAATCTATTTAATTGTAGGAATTTTAGTAGTTTTAGTAATTCTATTTGTTATATATTTCAAAAAGAAAGATTAATTTGCAAGAACAGACTTTTTTGAATCTGCAGAATTTTTTAAGAATAAATCATTTTCTTTTTCAATTCTTTCTCTAAGCTCTAAAAATAATCTTGATTCGTCCCCATCTAATGTTAATCTTGAATTTCCGTTTGGATACTCTTTGAGTTGTACAACAGCCCTGCCATATTTTGGAAGAGAAGCTTCATAGCACAATGTTCCTCCTTCCCCTTTTAATGGTTTTAATATTCTTGAAGAATCTATTCTATTTATCAATAAACCAAATACTCCACAACCAAATACTCCATTAGTGGGTCCATGATATATCTCTTGCAACATAAAATATCTCCTTAATTTGTCTATTTAAGGATTTGTATTATCTAGAAATATAAATAATCACTTCTCGTATTTGCTAATACTTTTCTCTAATTTGTTGAATGGGAAAGGTCTTTTGTTTGTTAAAAAGATTAGATATCTTACAAAGATATACATCTGGGTATTCCAAACTTCACTCATCTTTGCTAATTCTTTAAGCCTCTTCCCTACAAATAAAATATAAATCCAATTAATTACAAAGAAAACAATTATTAATACCTTCCATACACTTAGAATAATTCCTGTTACAATTCCTACAA
>EAAG01000056.1:0-3470 GCA_026058435.1 Candidatus Aenigmatarchaeota archaeon
AGGCAAGAAATAAATATACTTATTTTGCTAAGGTTGCAAGAAAACAAGGATTACATTATATTGCTAAGATATTTGAAGAAACTGCATTAAATGAAATGCAACATGCAAAAGATGAATTTAAACTTCTTAATGGGATTGGAGATACAAAAGATAATTTAAAGGTAGCTATTGAAGGAGAGCATTATGAAAATACTGAGATGTATCCAAATATGCAAAAAGATGCTGAGAAAGAAGGAAATGAGAAAGCAGCTGAGTTATTTAAGGAAATAGCTGAAGTTGAAAAACATCATGAACAAAGATATAAAAAACTTTTAGAAATGCTTGAAAAAGGGACTGTGTATAAGAGAGACAAATCAATAAAATGGAAATGCAGTAAGTGTGGTTATATTCATGAGGGGAAAGAGCCTCCTGAAGAGTGTCCTTCATGTAAGCATGAAAGAGAGTATTATGAACCTGAAGATATGTGTAGTTTTTAGAAGGAGGTAAAATAAAATGACAACAAAAGGCCAAATATGGAAGTGTAATGTTTGTGGAAATATAATTGAGATTTTGCATGAAGGTGCAGATAAATTGGTTTGTTGCGATACACCAATGGTTTTACAAAAAGAAAATGCTGTGGATGCGGCACAAGAAAAACATGTACCTGTAATTGAAGGTAAGAAAGTAAAAGTTGGAAGTGAACCTCATCCAATGGAAGAAGAGCATTATATTCAATGGATTGAGATTGAATCTGATGGAAAAAAACAGAAAAAAGACCTAAACCCAGGCGATTTGCCCGAAGCTGAATTTAAAACAACTGAAAACGTTATAGCATTTGCAATGTGCAATGTTCATGGTATATGGAAGAGTTAATATGAAAAAACTTCTAAAAGAACTTGAGATTCTACGAAATAGCAAAATAAAACCTGTAGTTAATCAGAAAATGAAAGAATTCAAAGAACTTGGTAAAAGATCAAACAAAGAACTTTTTAAAGAACTCTGCTTTTGTCTACTAACTGCAAACTATAATGCTGTAGGTGGCATTAAGATTCAAAAAGCAATTAACAACGGTTTCTACACATTAAATGAAAAACAACTCTCTAAAAAACTCAAAGAATTAGGACACAGATTTCCAAATGCACGTGCAAAATACATTGCAGAAGCACAGCAACATAAAACAAAATTAAAGTCAATATTAGCTAATACTGAAGATCAAGAAGCAAGAGAGTGGTTAGTGCAAAATGTAAAAGGATTAGGCATGAAAGAAGCTTCTCACTTTCTAAGAAATATAGGACATGAAAATTTAGCAATAATTGATTTTCATATTATAGATATTTTAGCTGATAATAAATTAATAGAAAAACCAAAAACAATGACACCTAATAAATATTTGGAAATAGAACAAATTCTAAAAGATTTAGGGAAAAAAATAAATATGAATATGTCAGAATTAGATTTATATCTCTGGTATATGGAGACAGGTAAGATTTTGAAATGATTTATATCCAAGAAACACAGTAATATTTATGTCTGAATTATTATTTGCTTTGATAAGTGTAATATTAGTGAGTCTTGTATCACTAATAGGAATAATCACTTTTTCAATTAATATCAAAAAACTTAGTAAAATTCTAATTTATTTAGTAAGTTTCTCAGTAGGTGCCTTATTTGGAGGAGCTTTTCTTCATTTATTGCCAGAAGCAGTTGCATCTATTGGATTAACTGTTGAGGTTTCTATGGCTTTACTTTCAGGAATAATAGTATTCTTTGTTCTAGAAAAATTTGTTCATTGGCACCACTGCCACGATATAGATTGTGTACAAGAACCAAGACACATTGCATACATGAACATTGCAGGAGAGATTATTCACAATTTTATAGATGGTTTAGTAATAGGATCTGCATACATTGTCAATGTATCTGCAGGAATAAGTGTCACATTAGCAGTAATATTCCATGAAATACCTCAAGAAATAGGAGATTTCGCTGTTTTGATACATAGCGGATTCTCAAGAAAAAAAGCATTAATTTCAAATTTCCTAGTAGCATTAACTTCTATAATAGGAGTTATTGCATCATTTGCAATGGCAACATATTTCCAAGCTTTACTACCATTATTATTACCATTTGCAGCAGGCGGGTTTATCTACATTGCAGGTACAGACCTAATACCGGAATTACACAAAGAATCTGGACTTAAACGTTCATTTGGTCAGCTTGTAATGTTTGTTTTAGGTATAGCAATCATGTATGCACTGCTATTACAATAGATATATATGCTTGAGGAAACAATTATTATTAGGTAATTATAATGTGCAGATTAATGAAAAAAATGAAAAACACGTCACCAAAAGTGCTTATGGCATACGCTCTAGGTAAATTCCTCGGAGGACTCGGAATTGGAATTTTACTTGTAAGTTATTTGCCTGATGCAATGGCAACCGATAGTTGGATAACTACAGGTTGGGTTGTCTTTGCAATAGCAGTAATAATTGGCATTGCAGTTCTTAGAGAACTTCATAGAAAAAGATCTATTGTAGAAAAAATAGCTGAAAGATTTGATTAATCTAAAACAGCTTTTTCAACTCTTTTAGAAACCTCTTCTATTGAGCCTTTGCTACTGACTCTAACAACAACGCCTTTTTTCTCATAATGTTTTATAACAGGCATTACTTTTTTTTCAAAGAACTGAAGTCGCTGTTTTATAGCAGCTGGTTTATCATCTTCTCTTTGATATAATTTGCCACTACATTTATTACATACACCTTCTTTCTTTGGAACTTTACTAGGAATATTATATATTTCACCACATTCTTTGCAAGTCCATCTTCCACCTAAACGTTTAACAATTTCTTTTTCAGATAATTCCATTACAACTAGTTTATCAACAGTGGCAATTTTATCAATAGAATTTGCTTGATCCATATCTCTTGGAAAACCATCAATTATAATTCCTTTTTTATATTTTGGACTTTTCAAAGATTTTTTCAGTATTTTAATAGTCCATTCAAATGGAACAAGTTTTCCTGCTTTAACATAAGAATCAATTTTTTTTCCTAGAGCACTCTTTTCTTTTGCAGCTTCACGTAAAGCATCACCCATTGAAAAATGATTTATTCCTATTTTCTTACCTATTATTTTTGCATGAGTACCTTTTCCAGTTCCTGAAGCTCCGAGAAAAACTATAATCATTCTTTCACCTTTTCCATTAGTTTATCTAATTCCATATTTAAATCATTGACTGAGCCCTCATTAAGCAAGTGAAAGTCAGCCATTGCAATAGGACCAGCTTTTTCTATATTCTCCACTTCAGCATAATCCCTAGATTTAGCTTGTTTTACACTAGCTGGTCGATTCCTCATTTTCTCATCAATTTCCTTTCTTTCAGATAAACGCTTATATCTGATTTCAGGAGAAGCATGAACAGCAACAATCTTTATCTTATCACCATATTTTTCCTTTAACCATTTATATTCTGACCATGAATATAA
>EAAG01000057.1:0-3365 GCA_026058435.1 Candidatus Aenigmatarchaeota archaeon
CTTGGCGAGTGAAGATACTCAACAGCGATACCGTTGAATCCAGGGCTCTGGATTCCTCCACTTGTGTTAGCAGCCATTTCTGCGAATGATAGACCATTTACAGTTTTTTCTCTATAGTCTCGATGAACTACAGCTACTCCATCTAATTCTGGAATATAAAACGCAATACCTTCGAAGCATCCACAAGAGGTATGGGGGCTTTCGAACATACTGTATATTGAACAGGTTTGTATTTCTCCCAAAGATTTCTCTTGAAGTACCTTGTCAACACCTTCATAAATTCCTTTTTCCGCATCAATAACTTTACCTTTTGGTACTGCAAAGTTCGGTCCATTTGGATCAATATTTGCAGCAGCACGTGCATCAAACCAACTAATTGAACCGCATGATCCTGTTCTATTAGGAGTGATTACGCACATATGACTTGGAGCAAATGACTGACACATAACACAAGCGTAGAATTGATCTGCTTCTTCATCCGTCATATTACGGGCCCGTTCATCTCTTTCAGACCAATGTTCTTGAGCCATGTCAAGATTACTAGCTACTTGTTTTTGTTCTGTGAAGAAAGTAATTTGTACTTTTTCTAGTATTGGGAAACTTGTTTTATAAAGCCAGATAAGAGCTTTTCCCCATAATTCAAGGGAATTTAAGCCCTTATTAAAAGCGTCTTTGGTGAACCTAATCCAGATGTCGTATCTCTGGTTTACGTGCATTACTCCTTCTATATAGTTGAGGAAGTAATGTAACCTTCGTTCCAGGACTCCAGCTATATCTTTTTCAACCTTTTTACCAGCTACCTCCACTAGTATTCCTAGTGGATAGCTTCCGCCCTCTTTCAGATCCGGAATATCTGGGCCTTCTATTATAACTCGTGCATCAGTTATCTCATCTTCTTTTCGTGTTCGAATTAGTTCCCATTTTGTCTCAGCTTTAAGGCCACCAAATTCAAGATGCATCTGAGGTTTTCTTACTCTTTCACCTTCATGCATTTCGCCAATATCTACAGGGAATTCAGGTTTCTTAACTCCTGATGGGAGTGTTCTGAGTTCATTAATATCACAAACTTTATGACCCATTTTCTATTTTGCCTCCAATACTTTCAACATTCCTTCAAGACCATTCTTCCATTTTTCTGCGGTTAAGTTTTCTAGTGAGAATGTTGCGTTAGGGTGATAATAGCGGTCTATGGATATAGTTTTCAGCTTTGGATTGAAATGCTTCAGGGTGGATAGCATCATACTCTGGAAGTAGTATAGTCCGCCTATGAAAACTATCATATCATATGTTCCTTTTCCATCGAATCCTGTCCAGTTTTCATCCAGAAGTCGCTGTGTTACACCTTCAAGACCGAAATTTATAACATTTAGATCCTTTTTCGTTGTGAACCCCTTAAACACACCGGGTGAAGATACAATCGTTCCGTTCATACTCTTTGCTATCCTAGATACGACATTGTGTACGTTTACACCATCGCTCTTCATATCCTCAGCTCCACCTCCTACAATTATCATGAGGCGTTTAGCTCTCTTTATCATTCTGGCAGAGTTTTCTGCTGCGAGATTAAAAGCAAGTTTCGGGCCTCTAACCTCAGAGGTCTCTCCAGCTTCGATTTGTGGTAAGTTACTCTCTCCTCAGTATCATTCTATCAAGTAATGTTGGGTCAGGGATATCAATAGGAGTCCACCCTTTCTCTTTTAAGATAGGCATAATCTCATCTTTTATTGTGATTGGTATATCGGTTTCAGCTCTTATGAAACGATGTATATCATCAGGTAAAGTTCCATAGTACTGTTTGTGTAGACTTATGTAGTTAGATAATTTAATCATCCTTCCTTTTGGTGTATCGTTTGCCCTTATAACTAGTCTGGCAGCTGTTACCATGAGTTCCTCTGATGTTTCTACACAATATGCAAGATGTTCAGGTGAAGGACCGCCGTACACAGTTTTTCCATTTCTTGCATTAAAGACATTCCATTGATCATCATCTTCGCGTTTACCAAGATATGCTCTTCTGTACTTGACACCTTGGGGCCCTAGAATGACAGGTATCCCCAGTCTATTAGCTCCTGTGCTGATAGCCATAGCCTTTTGATGTTGTGCACCCCAAGCAATACCTACTGCGCCGATTCTATTCAATATATAGTCAGATATTTCTTCAAAGTTTCCTCTGAGGTCTCTTTTAGCGAAGATGTTTGCTATTTTTATTACTGCACCGATCGCATGCGCATTTGAAACACAAGATCCTGTGTTCAGGACACAACCTGCATCAAAGTTACCTGGATATTTTTCGTAGATAGTTTGACCATTTTCGTCTCGGTACCGAGCTAGATCTGATGCTGCACACCCGGAAGTTACTACAATGTAATTTCTTTTTGCGAATTCGTCTGCCATTTTGGCTAGAGCTACATTTCCTCCTGGATAGTTTGAACATCCTACGAAAGCTATTACTCCTGGAATTTCACCCATAACAATTGGTCGACCAACCTTACGTATTTCTGTATCCAGTATTGCACCTCTTCCACATCTAATAGTAAATACCTCTTCTTTGATTTCTTTTGTTGAAGCTGCATTGATTACTGATAGAACTGGTATATCTTGAGGACAAGCAGTATCACATCTTGCACATCCTATACATTCTTCAAATATTCCTTGTAATGATTCCATATTCTTCTTCTTTCCTTCATTCATTGCTTTACCAATCTGAAGATCTATTGGACAATTGGCTGTACAATCTTCGCAGAATGTACATTTGGTAAGGGTTTCAAGTACTTCTGTATCATTTAGACCCTTCTCCTTCTTCCTCTCAGGTGCTGCTTCTATTGCAGTTCTAACAGCCACTTCACCTACCTTTACTGGGTCTCTTACGATAATTGCTGGATTCTCGTTTGAGAGTAGTGTCTTGATAATTTCTTCTGGTGTTTTTTTCGTAAAGTCAGGGAGACCTGCACATATTTGATCAGATGTCGCGATTACTCGTGTACCTGCACTTCGTGCTGCATCCACAATGTCACCACGCACACATTCTTGATCTAATATCATCACATCGGCTATACCACTTCTTACATACATTAGCTGTCTAGAAATAGGACCAACTATCTTTGCTTTCTTTGAATATCTGACAAGGTCTTGAGCTGTACAACATATACCTGCAACTTCCACGGATTCAAATTCATTTTTATCTTCAAGGTAGTTTATGACCTCACTTCCGGGGGCTACATTATGACCGATACATAGAACAACGGGTTTCTCCTTATCTATTGCACCCATACCGATTGGTACGAGAGGTGCATTTGCGTCTCCCTTTGGTAAATTTAAAGCCGATATTTGGGCAGTGTCAGCAACCTCAAGTGCTACATTGTCGA
>EAAG01000058.1:0-3307 GCA_026058435.1 Candidatus Aenigmatarchaeota archaeon
TACTTAGGAGTACCTTTTAGAAACATTCCTTCTCCAGAAAAAGGATATGAATCATTTGCAGACTACTATTTCACACAAGTTACCGACAAATTTGAAGAATTTGGTATTGACGCAAAATTAGAAAGTACTGGGGAACAATATGATAAAGGCGTATTCAATGACGCAATAAAAACTGCTTTAGATAAAGCAAAAATCATCCAAGATATTTACAAAGAAGTGTATGGAAAAGCAGTTGGAACAGATAAATTACCATTTAATCCTATTTGTGAAAAATGTGGAAAAATTGGTTCTACAGTTGCATATGAATGGAATCCAGAAACACAAAAAGTAAAATATGAGTGTAAAGAAGACTTTGTTACATGGGCAAAAGGTTGTGGGCATAAAGGAGAAATTAGTCCATTTAATGGAGCAGGTAAAATGCCATGGAAAGTTGAATGGGCAGCAAAATGGATTTCAAAAGGAGTAGTATGTGAATTAGCCGGTAAAGACCATTTCACTGTTGGTGGTAGTAGAACAGTATCAATAGCAATATCTGACCGAGTTTATGATTTTCCTCCACCATACCCATCTACACGTGAAAAAATAGGAAAAGCATATGAATTCTTCAATGTTGGTGGAAAGAAAATGAGTACATCAAAAGGTAAAGGTATATCATTTGTAGATGTTACAAAATTCGCACCAGCTAAAATGATTAGATATTTATTGGTTAGAACAAGACCAAAAGCTGCAATAGATTTTGACCCTTACAAAGACAATGACATTATTTTACTCTACGATAAATACGATATAACTGAACGCGTTTACTTTGGAAAAGAAAAAGTATCTGAAAATGATTACATTAATCAAAAACGTATTTACGAACTATCACAAACAGATCTAAAGCCAGAACATATGCCACCACAAATTCCTATTACTTTTGCAGCAATGGTTGCACAAACAACAAAAGATGATAATGAAGCAATTGATTACTTGAAAAAAGCAGGACATGTTCCAGAAACTGCAAATGAAGAAGATCTACAACATGTAATAGATAGATTAGAATTTGCAAAAGCATGGATAAACAATTTTGCATCAGATCAACACAAAATTATAATTAATGAAAATCCGCCTGAGATTAAATTAACACAAGAGCAAAAAAGTGTCTTAACAGCAATTGTTTCAGGTATAGACAAAGCAAATACAGAAAAAGAAATGGAATATTTAGTATATGAATCAACAAAAGCTGCAAGATTACAACCAAGAGAAATATTCACACTTATGTACAACATTCTCATCAGTAAAGAAAGAGGTCCACGCTTAGCACCTTTTATTTTAGCAATAGGAAAAGAGCGAGTAAAAGAACTCTTAAAAAAGGCGCTATAAATATTGGTTCTATTGTAAAGTGATTTTTATGCCAGGTTACCCAAAAGGTTCGAGAGGAAATAAAAGAACACGTGAAGGCCCAGGACGACATACAATAACCTATACGCCTGCAAACGCTCCGGTTACTACTAAAGTAAGAATATGTATAGGAAAACGCCCTAATGGGACATATTGCAACAGCCCTTTCCTGTCAAAAGGCCCATGGAATCGTTTTTGTGGTAGATGTCATGAAGAACAGGAAGAACACCAACGTGGCCCAAGCTATGGTGTTCCAGAAGAATGGCCTGCAGGAGTTACTGATGACTTATAGTAAAATCCCACTAATCGCTTTTAAGATTTTCTAATAATGATAATATTCCAGAGGAATACAAATGTCACGAAATGATGAATTTAATCCTGACGCACCCAATGTAATAGCTGTTCCTGTATACCATGGAAAAATGCCAGAAGACTTTGAATACATGGGCGATAGAGTTTATGATTTACTTGATCAAAATGATGGATTTACCAAAATGGGTGTAGAAGTAGAATATTTTGAAACAACATCAAGCAAATCTGTTATCCCTCCAAGTGTAAGAGGGAAAAGAGTTTTTATTGTGCATCCATATCACAGACCCCATCACACACATTTAATGACTGCTGTAGAAATAGCAAATAGTGCAAAACTATCAAAAGCAAAAGAAGTTGTTCTTATTGAACCATATAACAAAGCATGGCGACAAGATAAAAGACGTCGTCGTGAATCAATGGGTGCAAGAATTGCTGCAGAAATGTATCAAAATTCTGGAATAAATGATGTTATCACATTCGATCCTCATGTAGATCAAATAGTTATGGCGTTTTCACACGAAAGTCCAATAGAACCATTACACTTAGGATATCGTCTTGCTGATTTTATTAAAGAATTAGGTATTGTTCCAATAGATAACATTACAACTGTTTCTCCAGATGTAGGAGCTGTAAAAAATGCGATGAAAATAGCCAAAGGTTTAGCATCACCGCTAGTAATTTACAATAAAGTCCGTAATGACAAAGGAGAAAAAGAAGGATCTGAATTATTTGTACCATATGGGGGAAAAGATATAGTTCAAGGTAGAGTCGGTCTTTTACCAGATGATGTTATTGTCTCAGGTGGATCTATAACTGATGCTGGAAGAGATTTAATTGAAAAAGGTATGACAGGCTTTGTATGTTGCGCAACTCATTTAGATTTAACAGATGCTGCATATGAAAAATTAGAAGGAATACAAGTTGTAGGAACTAATTCTATTCCTGGCAGATATCAAGATATGGATAATTTCCACATAATGAAAATAGAACCAATAATTGCAAAAATAATCGAAGCTTATTCAAAAGATGAATCAATAAGCAGTTTCTTTAACGAATAAAATTTAGTGCAGGGAGCCGGATTCGAACCGGCGAAGGCACTAAGCCACTAGGTCCTAAGCCTAGCCCCTTTGTCCACTTGGGTATCCCTGCTTATGGTTTAAACTTGTGAGCAACTAACACAATGTTTCTCGGAAACATCTTAAAAGCTTTGTTTTTACTTCCTTCAATACTATCAACAAATAAGCCACTTTTCTCAACTTCTTTCTTTAATCCTGATTTTGTATACAAATAATAATATCTAAGGTGCTTTTCTCCATCTTTTTTCCATGGAACATATGCTTTTTTTCCCTTAAAAAAGAATCTAGGTTGATATCTGTTCCAAACAGTTATAATTACTTTTCCACCAGGTTTCAAAACTCTCCTAACTTCCCGCAAAACTTCTTGTCTAAATCGAGTTTCTATACAATGTAAACCAGAAACCAAAATAACTGCATCAAAATACATATTTTCAAATGGTAATTCATGTGCACTTGCTTGTTTTAACTCTACTTTAACTCCTTTCCTCTCAGCGTCTTTTTTAGCATATTTCAACATTTCTTCAGAAAAATCAACACCA
>EAAG01000059.1:0-3136 GCA_026058435.1 Candidatus Aenigmatarchaeota archaeon
GACTTTAATAAAGAAACTAATAAGATAAATTACCATAACCTAAGTGTCATGATTTAGAGGGCCGGTGGTCTAGTGGTTATGACACCTCCCTTACAAGGAGGGGATCGCCAGTTCGACTCTGGCTCGGCCCATAGCTTTCATATGTTTTAGAATACTAAGATGTGTGTGGCAAAATTTAATTTTGCTCCCATAGTCTAGCCCGGTCAAGGATGCGGGCCTTTCGAGCCTGAGACGGGGGTTCGAATCCCCCTGGGAGCATTATTTTTTATTTTAGAAGCGTCAGTTTGTTTTAAATATCTTAACGTGCATATTTTAGCTATGCCTATTAATGTAAAAGATTTCTCAGAGATGGTGAAGAAGGACGTTTTTACTGACAAAGGAGTTTATTGCGGAAAGGTTAGTGACGTTGGGCTTGATATGACTAAGTTCCGAGTACGGTCTTTAGTTGTTGATGCTATTCGTGGCTCTTTTCTATCTGAGATGGTAGGAGATAAGAAAGGTGTTGTAATACCATTCAGCATTGTCGATAGTATTGGAGACATTGTTATCATAAAACACATATCTACATCACTTGGTAGCACTGAAGATATTAGTGAAGCTTCAGTTTCAAGCGAAGCTCCAGTAGAAGAATCTACTCCAATTAACTTCTAATTTTGTTTTTATTGTTTTTGATGTTGAATAGTGGTAGGATTGAATAGCTTTTTATAATTGCTATACCATATATGATAGAATACAAAAATATGTGATTACTATGGTTGTAAATATTAAGATTATTGGTTGGAAACGGTCAGAAGAGACGGCTAACATGCTAATAAAGTCTATTTCTGGCTTTTTCGTCTTTAAACGCACTATATATCCTTCTAGCTATGTTAAAATTGACCAAATGCCTATATTAGATATGAGTAAACCAGAGAAGTTTGACTATCTTTTGGTGCTTGATCCTTCTGAAGCTGACCTAGAAGACTACAAATCTATGAAAGAAGATGGTGTTGTTATTGTTAATACAGTTGATAAGAAGATGGGTACAAGTATCAACAATGCTGTGAAGAAACTTAAAGCTAAAATTGTTGTAGTTGATGTTTCTGGTTCAAGTATAGAGCATACTGGTAGGTTTAATCCTTCAATTGGTATACTTGCTGCATTTGTTAAGAAGACAAATGTGTTGTCTCTTAAGAATTTAGAAACTGTGATAAAAGAAAGTCATAAATCAGATGGAAGTTTAGCTGTTGCTGAAGAGGTCCATAAGTTAGTGAAGTGATTATTATGAAAAAAATGGATAATACTATAAGCGGAAAAAAGTTTCAGGAATTTATTCCTGTTATAGACAAAAAAGCATGTATAAAATGTAAAGCATGTTTTGTATTTTGTCCAGATTCTGCTATTAAAATGGGAACTGATGGTATTCCTAAAATTGACTATGAACAATGTAAAGGATGTTTGATATGTTTACGTGAATGTCCTGTTCGGGCAATAAGTGAGGAACGAGCCAAATAGGTGATTTGAATGGCTAAGAAAAAAACTAAGAAAAGGCCAGTGAAAAAGAAAAATGTTAGAAAGATTAAGAAAGTTGCTAAAAAGAGAGTGAAAAAAATGGTTAAGAAACAAAAAAAGAAAGTGAAAAAAGTGGTAAAAACTTCATTACAAAAAGTGAAAGTTGATGGAATTCCACTATCACAAAAAGAAGTATTTAATGCTAGTATTGAAATTTCAGGAGCTACTTTATTTACTAGAGATAATGTTTATGAAGCTGCTATGAATGCGCTTGAAAATAGAACTGTTTATGAGAATATTGAGAATTTGGATGTATTTTCTGGTTCACGATTACCAATTGTTTTAGTTGGACATAATGCTCTTTTGAATAGAGATAATGGTGCAATGATAACACTGCCTGAAAACAATCAAGAAATGATTGATGATATTTTAATTTGTCATAAAATATGTGAAAATAAGAATGTGTTGATTCCTGGTTTAGTTGATTCTGGTATACTTTTATCTGAGAATGTTTCTGTTCCTTCAAAACAAAGTATCGAGAAGTTTATTGGTAAGTATAAACCACTTCAAAAGGAAGAAATGATTTCTTTAACTGATAATAAAATTGATGCAGATGTTTCATTAGCAATGGCACATGTTAGAAAATTAATAGCTAAAACTAATGAAAAATGGATGAAAAAATTCCATAGAGGAGTTGGTATGATTGAAACTGAAGGATTGGAAAATGCTAAAGTTGTTTTGATAGTCTATGGACAAAATTCTAGAAGTACTAAAAAAGCTATTATGGATCTTGCTTCACCTGAACAAGAAGGTCAGAAACCAATTAATGTTGGGTTGATACGTGTTCATATTGCTCGTCCATTTCCTATTGATGAATTAACAAAAGCTTTGGAATTAGTTCCGAAAAAAGCTAAGATTGGTGTAATAGATATTTCATCTTCAGCAGGTATGGGTGGTATAATGTTTTCTGAAGTTTCTTCAATTACATCTCGGAAAATGTCATCTTATGTTTCTAGCAAACTTCTAGGTACAAAAAACATATTAGATATTATTTCTACATTACTTGATTTACCTTCTGGTGAATCAGAAACTCTTTGGATTGAATAATTATTTGAGATGTCTAAGAAAATTTGTAGTATCTTCAGTTACTTTGGCTAGATGTTCTTGATTGGTGATATTGATAAACCAGTCATCGACTTGTTCTTGTTCCTCTGGATCAAGACCCTTGTACCATTTTTCAAAACCATCTTTGCTTACAAAAGCAGGATGTTGTTCTAGTGTAGTAGCGGTCTTATCATCTCCCATTTCTCGAAAACCAGCTATTGCTTCTTCTGTATAACTTCTGAACCTTTCGTATTTCTCACCTATGTCCATAGTTATAATTATGTATGCTAAAGATTAAAAGAGTATACTACCGATAAGTTGACAGTAGTAAAGCGACACCGATGTGTTGGTGTCGCTGGAAGTCATGTCTGGTCAAGACAATGGCACTCTCCTTGAAGGCATCTGAGGATTAGCTTTGGATAATCGCCAGCAAGGTGACGAATATTCAGTTCATCCAGAAAATTTGGAGTGATGAGTGCAGAAGAGCGTTCGCCGGCAACCATCTTCGTGCATCATTTCCTTGGCATTATTGAATAACCAA
>EAAG01000060.1:0-3135 GCA_026058435.1 Candidatus Aenigmatarchaeota archaeon
TAACTGCTATACCTCCGCTAAGTTTAGCTGTAAAAGATGATGAAAATATTTGTATGATTGGTACTGGTTCTTTTGGAATTTGCTCTCCTTGTGGTGACGGGGTATGTGATGCTGATTATGAAAATGAATGTAATTGTAAAGAAGATTGTGTAATTAAAGAACCTGAATGCAGTGATTGCCCATTTCCTTGTGAAAAGAAACCTTGTGAAGATTTGACTGAAAATAACTTTCCTTGTATATTCATAGAAACTTATGAGAGTCAATACTGTACTGCTAAGTATTTGTGTTGGGTTAAGCATGAAGGACAATGTATTCAGAAAACTGATGCTACTACATGTTTAGATGAGTGCGAAGATGATAAATTTGAAACTTGTTTTGGTAAAAATATTTTTAATATAAAATCTGAATGTCTGAGCGTTGTGGCAAAAGAAAAACAAGAGCAAAAAGATAAAGAAAACGAAAAGAATGAAACCGATGACGACAAAGACGATGATAAAGACGATGATAAGGATGATGATAAGTTAGTTCCTAGTTGCTGGAAATGTTCTGAAGAAAAATACAAAACATGGAACTCTCTTGCTGATACTTATTGTGATAATTACGGAGTTTACAGCTGTGGTGAATCTTCAATTAAAGATAATAAATGTTATCAGGCTGCATGTGAAAGACAAGTTCCTTCATGTTGGAGAGGAACTATAGGACAATATGATGCTACTTATGCTGATGGTATATGTGAAACTGTATGGGGTGCAACACATAATCGAAATAGTGCATGTTATGATGTAGATTGTGATGTATCTGTATGTGCAGGTTACAAAGGTGATGATATTTGTGATGATACTGAAGCAAAATGTGGTTCTAAATTCAAGAAATGGACATCTATGCAATTATGTGGTGAATGTTCAAATGGTGGATTTGATTGTGGACCAGCAACTATAGACGAGGCTATTATAGCATATTGTGGACAGCAAGGTGGAAACTATACATTAAGAGATACTGAGGTTGGAGATATTGGTGTTTGTGTATTCTCAGATACAATAGAAATTGATGCTTTTAGATATTATAATTTAGAAAATGGTGTTATCAATTGCACTCAAGTTAATGGCAAAGAAATACTTTCTACAAAAGAATGTGATGATGGATATTTAGCAACAAAAACTACAGATGTTTGTAAATCCTGCTCATGTTGCGTTGCTTTATCAACTGATCCATGTATAACAGCTGGAAATCTTGTATCTAATCCATCTATTCCAGGAAACGTTGCTTGGTCATGTTGTTCTGGTCTCGATAAAGTAAGTCAAAAGGGTATGCCTAGTGATTGGGATGCTAACTGTAATTTGATAGTTGACGGCGCAGGTTATATTTGCACTGATTGTGGAAATAATGTTTGTGAAGAATGGGAAAATAAATGTAACTGTGCTGAAGACTGTACATCAATTTAATAATTTCATGACATCTTTTCCTTGTATTCTCATGCCAAGTCTTTTTCTATAAGGTGATATTATGAAAGGAACTGGATCTGAAGTATGTACTTTAACATTGCAAGGTGTTGCATGATCTGCGGTTATACATACAATTATTTTATTTTCTTCTACAAGTCTTATCAAAGGCTTCAAAGATCGATCTATTTTTTCAATTGCTTTAATTTTTCCTTTGCAATTTCCTTTATGTGAATAAAAATCTGGTGATTTAATTTGAAGATAAACATTTTTCTTTGCGTTTATTGTTTTTTCAATTTCTTGTTTTAGTGTTTTTGGACGATGTATAGTGGTCATTTGTAATAATTTTGCTAATCCATGTTCAACTGGCATATCTCCTATAAATTCCCAATCTTTCATTTTCTTAACTTTTGGTAAACTAGAACCAGCTCCTCTTAGAACTAAAGTTCTATTTTTCATGATTTGTTCTGCTTTGAACAAGAAATCATCTATTGACTTTATACCAGTTATTCTTTCTTTAAAATTCAAATTATACTGTACTGCTCTTGATATATTTCCCATTTTGATATAACCAGGGTGAGTGTTCTTGACATTATTAGAATTAATATTTTTCACAATCATAACTGCCCTATATTCAATTGTTGGTATGATTCGTATGTTTTTGTCTATCTTGTTAAGCTTTGTAATAGTTCTTTTATCAGGTATTTTTGCTCGTATATCAGAAACCATGCCTTTTTTCAGTTTTGCAAAGTTGCATCTTATTGCAGTTTCTCCTTTTTTTAATTTAATTCCTGAACCCAATGCTTCTAATGGTCCTCTTCCAGTATATTTACCCAATGATTGTCCTAGAATTACAAATTGTGCTACTCCAGATTCTGGAGCTAATCCCTGAATTGGATTCATGTATGTTTTTGAACCCATTAATGCGATTTTATCCATGTTCGGGGTCTTGGCTTTTGTGAAAACACTGAATTTGTCTCCCCATCCATCAATAATGATAATTATTTTCTTCATGTTTATCCTTTTGCCTAACAGAATATAAAATGCTTTAAAGTGTTACAATTTTGTTAAGTATGTGATATTATGCCTGGAAGAGAAACTTTTGTAACATGGGAAGAAGCTGTAGGAAATGAGCATAGAAGACAAGCGTATCTAAGTGGCGTTTTAGATAGATTTGCTGAAATAGGAATACATGAATGGGTGTATATAGATAAATTATGGTATGATCCTGAACTTGAATCACATAATGGTAAATATGGTGACCATCAAGGCATTTATGGGAGTGGTATCCATGTAATGGTTACAGGAAGGAAAGGTGAACATGTATTCACTTATGTTAATGATATTATTTTTGATTATACAGAAGATGACCTTTTATCATGTATTGACCACGAATCAACTCATTCTTGCGTATTGCAAACTGAACTATTAACTATACCTGTCTCATTGACAAATGATCAAAAGAAAAGAATTGCTAAAGGAGAAAGTCTTGGGAAAGTTCTAGATATATCTGAAGATCTTTATCGTATAGCAGTCGAAATAGCAGGTTTTAGTAAGCAATTTGAAGTTATTGATCAAGGTAAACGTAATATTAGCGATAGCTTCCATGAAAATAATATAAAGAATGCTAGATGTTGTTATCAAATATTACATAGATATGAAAACGGTACAATTACTGATTATGATTTTATGAAAA
>EAAG01000061.1:0-3058 GCA_026058435.1 Candidatus Aenigmatarchaeota archaeon
GGAAAAATTATTGATAAATTAGATACTCTTTATGATTCATCTGTTGTTAGAAAGTTCTTTGATAGTGTTGCTTTACTTGCAATAGAAATATTAACAAGAAAAGGATTTAGTATTTCAATAGATGATATGGATATAGATCCTCAACATTTGAAAAAGATAGAATCTATAAAAGATAAATACTTTGAAAGATCTCAAGAAACTTTGGCAGCATTTGCAAAAGGAAAGATTCCTTTGATACCAGGAATGTCTAAAGAAGAAACACTTGAAACTATGATGCAGGAAATTGGAAGTGGAATAATTAATGAAACTGGAACAATTGTTAGAAATAATATTCCTTTCAACTCTGCGGTTATCATGGCTCGTACTGGTGCTAAAGGAAGTTTTGTGAATTTATCACAGATTATTTCCGCTGTAGGTCAAGAGTCTTTAGAAGGTAAAAGAATACATAGAGGATATAATGATAGAACTCTTTCGCACTTTAAGATTAATGATTTAGGTTTAGCAGCATCTGGATTTGTACGATCAGGATATAAAAAAGGATTACGTCCAATAGAATTTTTCTTTGATGCTATGAATTCTAGAGAAAACCTGATGGATAAATCACTGCATACTAGACATAGTGGTTACATGGAGAGAAGACTTGTTAATGCTATGCAAGATCTTCACGTTGATAATGATATGACTGTACGGGATGGAAGTGGAAATATAGTTCAATTCCGTGTAGCTGAAGATGGATTTAATCCAATGAAAGTACATAGTGGAAAATTAGATGTTGAATGGTTATTAGGTTAAGGAGATTTTGAAAATGGAAGATAAAAAAGAAATGAAATTGCCGGAAGGGGTTATTCAGCAGTTTGACGAATATTGTAAAAAAAGAAACTTGACAGGTAAAGAAAAAGAGAAAAAACTTGATTTTTTGACGAAATTAATTGAAACAATGAAATATGAGCCTGGTGAAGCAGTTGGAGTTATTGCTGCTCAGAGTATATCAGAACCAGCTACACAGATGACTATGCGTTCTTATACTCTTGCTAGTCAGAGCGATAGAATGAGTAAAGTTACTCAGGGTCTTCCTAGATTAATTGAAATATTTGATACTAGAAAAACATTTGAAAAAACTATGATGATATATCTTCTTGATAAATATAATAGTAAAGAAGGTGCTTCTAAGATAGCATCAATGATACAGAACGCAAATGTATTGAATTTAGTTGATAATGACAGTATAAATCTTGTTACTATGCAAATAGAATTAACATTTTCAAACAAGAGTGATAGAGACATGGTTAAAGAAGTTCTTACAAAATATATCAAGAATTCTGTAATTTCTCTTAAAGATGATAAAGTTATAATCAAACCTGATGATGATGGTATAGAGAACTTGCGAAAGGTTCTGAAGAAAGTATTAGCATATCATGTTTCTGGTGTAAAAGATATACATAGTGTAATTGTTATTAAGGATGGTGAAGACTGGGTTATACAAACTAGTGGTTCAAACCTAAAAGGAGTTCTTGAGCTTGATGGTGTTGATGTTGAAAGAACATATTGTAATGATCCTCATCAAGTTGCAGAAGTTTTGGGAATAGAAGCTGCAAGAAATTTGATTATTAATGAAAGTAAGAAAACTTTGGGTGAACAAGGACTTGAGATTGACTCAAGACATCTTGTGATTCTTGCTGATATAATGACTGTTAATGGTTTACCAAGAGCTATTGGAAGATATGGTGTATCAGGACAAAAAAACAGTGTATTAGCAAGAGCTAACTTTGAAGAAACTAAGAAGCATTTGGTTAATGCAACATTTTTAGGTGAAAAAGACATGCTTCGAAGTGTAGTTGAAAATATTATGATTGGTCAGGTTGCTCCTTTTGGAACAGGTTTAGTTGATCTTAGTGTTGATATGGATAAATTAAAGGAGAATTTGAAAAAATAAGGTGAATTAAATGGAATATATAATTGGAATAAAATCAATTTTGAAAAATGTAAAAGATGGTAAGATATCTAAAATAGTTGTTGCTTCAAACTGTCCTCAAGAGCTTATTGACAGGGTTCTTTCAGTATCAAAAGTTGAAATAGAAAAATTTGAAGATAACCAAAGAAAATTAGGTACTAGCATTGGAAAACCATTTCCAGTTGCTATGATAGGTTATCTTAAGTAGAGTGTGTTTTATAATGAATTTGAAATTAAGCATGGAAGATTTGGAAAAAATAAATTTTTTCAATAACTTAACCAGAAGCGGAGTTATAGATTGTGTAGATGATGAAGATGAGATATATTTTATAGTTCCAAAAGGAAAATACGGTCTTGCAGTTGGCAAGAACGGTGCAAAAATCAAAAACGCTGAAAATAGATTTAAAAAGACTATTAGGCTGTTTGAGTTTGCAGATAATGTACGGGAATTTGCAAAAAACATGGTTCCTGATGCAGTTAATATTCGTGTTAATGATGATGTCGTGATAATTGAGGTAAAAACTAAGGATAGAGCTAAGGTTATTGGGCGTTCAGGCAAGAATATTGACATTATTAAAAGGTTTTTGAACAGACATTTTGGTGTAAAAGACGTAAAAGTAAGGTGATTTGTATTTCAGGTGAATTTGCGATTAGAAAAATGAAAAAGAATAAGAAAAGACAATTATGGAAAAAGGCGAAATATCGTCAGAAAATACTGCGTGTAAGGGAGAAGTTAGATCCGTTACAAGGTTCTCCTCAAGCATCTGGTATTGTCTTAGAAAAACGAGCACTTGGACAAAAGCAGCCTCACTCAGGTCTTATCAAATGTGTGCGTGTTAGATTGATTAAAAATAATAAAGAAGTAACAGCATTTGTTCCAAGAACCGGTGCTATAAAACAAGTTTCTGAGCATGATAAGGTTCTCATTGAAGGTCTTGGCGGAAGTCAAGGTGGACCTACAGGAAGCATTCCTGGTGTTAAATATCGTGTTTCAAAGGTTAATGGTATTGCTTTAGAAGAATTAAGGACAGGTAGAAAACAAAAACCTGCTCGTTAAGGTGATTAGATGGTTGATAAAACTGAAGTTAAGGAAAAAATAGAAAAAAA
>EAAG01000062.1:0-3028 GCA_026058435.1 Candidatus Aenigmatarchaeota archaeon
CAGGGTTGTTCTTATACAGCGCAAGATGTATCTGTTCGTGACGTCGTCGAAGCTATGGCACGAAGATATGGACATGACCCTCAGTTCTATGAAGAGCAATTGGGCATCCCTTTTGAATTCGCCGCAACATTGGGTGTTGGAGCCATGTTTGCAGCACAAGCCTTGCCATCCGAAGTAAGCTTCCAAACTGAAGATGGAGAGTTTCAATCAGTGTTAGGATATAATCGTCAAACCCTGAATCCTTACTTAGTAATTGGATTATACGACAATGAACTGGGTGTTGATGTACTGCCTGGAGGAACGGTCTCAACAAGTGTTCAGGTTCCTTTTTCTGAAGAAGAAGCAGTCTCAATCAATGCCATTATCACGCCTTTGGAAGAGGGGCAAATTCAGAGAGTTGGAGCCCAATTTGATCTAGGCGAAGAGGGATTGCTAAGTCTCTCGTATGGTGCAGGAGATGTACAGTCGGGTTCATTAAATTACCGTAGACAAATTGGTCCTGTTGCAAGCTCACTAAGTGTCCGTGGATCAGAGAATATGCAGGAAGTAATGGTAAACTTTGATTTCAGCAGAGTTTTTGAATTTGAATAATCCCTTAAATTTTACGTTGTAGAAAAAGTAATTTCACAATCTCTTTTAAACTCTTCCAATGTTACCATTTCATCACAAATTGATTTATCTTCTGTTGCCAGAGCAACATTAGTATAACAACCTTGCTTGTAATATTCATCTTCAATTTTGTCATCACAAAGAGAAATGTCACCCGATGCCTCTGCTACATAAATATAACAAAAAGTTTTATCCTCAGGCTCATCAATCTTTGTATCACAAATGGTAACATCAGCTGTCACACCAGCAAAGTCTCTGTAGCATGCGTTTTGGCCTTCCTTTTCTTCAAAAGTTTCTTTACACAGTTGTAAATTCCCTTTAGCTATGATAACATTTTCATAACAGAGGAACCGCTGGATATGCATACCCGCAAAATTAGACCTCTCATCAGGAGTAATGTCATGCTGATCACAAATAGAAAAATCTTGTTTCAATTCAGCTATTTTTGTATAACAGTCAAACTTAAATAAATCTGACAGTAACTGTTCACACTGAGAAATATTCTCATTTTCAATAGCTTCTTTTAGTACACATAAGTCTTGATTGCGGGGGTCTTCACAATCAATTTCTTCAGCCAAGCTATCAAGAAAGAAATATAACTTTTCATGATATAAATCAAGACCATTATTGGTAACAGTTATTTTACTACAAGCTGAAATAACAACTAAAAGTAATAACAACAATGATATAATAATCACTCGTCTCATTTATCTATCACTCATTTAAGAAAACTTCTAACCTTTAATAAGATTTTGTTTTAAAGATTTAATCTAATAGCAAACGTCCCTTTCTTCTTTTCATCTATTAGTCCCTCTTACAATATTTTTCATAGAATTGTAATATCTCATCCGTCTTTTTTGGATTGAGTGAGTAATGCGTTTCGCTAGTTTTTATTGCTGGAAGTAACCACTCATCCTTCACCAACTCTTTAAGTGCTTGCTTTGTGATTTTAGCTCCCCGGAGATGTGCTGGTAATCCTTTAAGAACATTTTCCGTATGTGAGCCACCCCATTTTCTCCATTGCACTAACTTTCTTATTATTCGTGCTTTAATTTCCAAAATTGAAAGACTCATACAATAGTAAAACATACATAATCCATATAAATGTTTCTTACAATTAAGAGACAATGATGTCTCAAAATAGAAATATTTAAATAGTAGCTCATATATACTAGCCAATAGGTGATTACAATGGAAGAAAGATCATTATTTGTAGAATTTATGGGGGACTCTCCAATGATAAAAATTATGGACTACCTTATCACAGAACGAGAGCTAGATTTCTCCATAACTGACATGGCAGAAAACGCCAGAATTGGACGAGCAACACTTTACAGACTTTGGGACGACTTGATCAAGAACGAGATTATACTTCACACAAGAGACATAGGAAAAGCTAAATTATTCAAACTGAATGTAGCAAACGCTAAGATTAAAAAACTTATTGAAATATACGACATGCTGGTCATTGAGGAACTGAAAAAACATTCAGAAACCCAAAAGATAGAAGTACCAGCATAAACTTTCTTTTTCTTAGGTTGGTTAAGTGCCGAAATAAACTAATGTAAAACTCTAAACTGAGATTGCCCCTTTCTTCTTAAACTAAAAAAACGAGAGAGCCTTAAACTAAACTGTAAAACTACAAGTGTTTTTGCCCTTAAATGAACATGATAAAACTATGAACGTGCCCTACACCGAACTTGCTCACTACGTTCGCATCTGGGGATGAACCCCAGAGGACATAACATCGTTAAATCCAATCGCCAGCATTATTTATAGAAAGGGGGTCAGCGCAGTTTTCTTTCAGAAAACAGATAGTCTGCTTAGCAGAAGATTTATTTAATACACTTCAACCAAATTTGAAGTTATAGCAATATTTATATATGTGCGTATTTTAATTGAATTATTATGATGAAAAAAATATTTTTAATTTTGGCAATCATTGGAATACTCGCAGTTAGTTTAGTTTCTGCTGATGTTATTCCTGAAAATTCACATTCTTTAAGTAGATGTGTTAAATTTGTAAACTTAAATGAATTTTCAGATGTGGTTTTAATTGGTTATTATACTGGACCAATGGTTGATACTTATGAAGCATATCAAATTGAGAACGATGCTTGCCTACAAAAAGGATATAAATTCAATTCATTAAATATTTATTGGGCAACAAAAGAAAAATTTAACACTCTTGATATTGCAAACTTAAATGTTGATGATTTAACTCTTTTATTAGAAGATATTGAACCTTACGGAGGATATGTACCTTACGGAGGATATGTTGATGAAAGCAATCCTCTAATAAAAGAAACAACTGAATATTCAATTGCTGGATTTAAAGATGGAAATTTAATTGTTTACAAATCAAAACAAACTTCTGAATACAACAATGGTCAATCAAATAAAGTAGAAACTTTTGATA
>EAAG01000063.1:0-2901 GCA_026058435.1 Candidatus Aenigmatarchaeota archaeon
ATAATATTGTTTTTACATATCGTAAAACCCATGACATACAGGGAATTATGAAAATATGTGTTGATGCTCAATGTATAACTGAAATATCTGGTGATATAAGAGGTATTCCTGCAACTGCTTGGTTATCATGGGGATCAGAGAAAGATTATAAGGGATATGTTGATGAACTTGCTATATGGGATAGAGAATTGTCTCAGGAAGAAATTACATATTTGTTTGAGAACTATGATGAAACTATACTAAGCTAATTCTAGAAATTAAGCGCAAGAAATGCATAAGCCACAGTTTTCACAGAACTTTCCTGCTGTTTTTGAACCACAATTCGGACACTCTTTAACCATAACAATAAACCTCTTTCTTATTCAGATACTCATTTGATTGTCGCGAGACATATATAACCTTTTGTATTCTGCAACACACATAACAAAGATATAATGTCATATCTATTCAGTAACAGAAAACGATGAATTATCTATGTTTTCTAGGCATGTTTGGTACTCTGTAGTCTGATTCCATACACATTTGTAGTTAATACAACTACAGGACGTTTCTTGTAAGCATGCATATTCTGGTTTGAATATGCAAATTGATGGAATTCCTTCAATAGAACCCTTTTTCCCACACAACTCACTTGAACATCCACCTGTTGCGCAATCATTATCTGTTAAACATTCTCCACCGGAAGGTGGTTTTGGCCCAGTACATGCTGAAATTATAATCACTATAGATATCAAAGATATCAATAAAATGGCTGTTTTCATGATTTTATATTGATTATTACAAATAAATACTATGCGTTTTAGAAGTTTGCTGTTAGTTGCTGCTGTTTTTATTGTAATATTGGTTGTCTCTATGACATATGCGAATGCTAAAGTTTTAGAAAAAAATAAAGATAGAGTTCCTGTAAGTATGGAACTTAAAGTAAGAATGGTTTCTATGGATGAACAAGATGAAGTTCCAGTTATTGTCATGCTTAAAGATGATGTTAAAGGAAATACAAAAAGAGAGATAAAAAAGAAAGTTGAAATAGAACATGAATATAAAACTATAAATGGAATTTCAGGAAAAATAACAAAAGAAAAATTAGATGAATTAATACAAGATGATAATGTTCTTTCTGTAACACTGGATGGTCCTGTTTATGCGACTATGACTGAAGCATTGCCTTTAGTAAATGGTACAATTGCTCAGAAGATTTTTAGTAATAATATTAATCTTACTGGTGCAGGACAAACTGTTTGTGTATTAGATAGTGGAACTGATTATGGACATTTTAATCTTGGAAACTGTACAACTGAATCTTTTTCAGATGGAACATGTGGAAAAGTAGTTGCTGGTTGGAGTTGGTGTAATAATACAGCATGTACGCAACAAGATCCTGATCCAATGGATGATGAAGGACATGGAACTCATGTTTCTGGTATTATAGCTTCAAATGACACAACATATACTGGTGTTGCTCCTGGCGCAACTATTGTTAGTTTGAAAGTTTTGAATAATGCTGGAGTTAATCCAGAAGGATGGAGTGATGTTGTTGATGCTATAGATTGGTGTGTTAACAATGCTACAAAGTATAATATTACTGTAATATCTATGAGTATTGGAAGTTCTACAAGATATACTAATACTGATACCTGTACATCAAATGGATTAGATGCAGTTCATATTGCAATAAAAAATGCAGTTGATAGTGGAATGTTTGTTTCAGTTTCATCAGGAAATAATGCAGATAAAACAGGTATATCATATCCTTCATGTTCTCCAAATGCAACTTCAGTAGGTAGTGTATATGATGCAAGTTATGGTGGATTAGCTTTTAGTGTATGTACTGATGCATCTACATCAGCAGATAAAGTATCTTGTTTTAGTAATGGTGGAGCTTTACTTGATTTACTTGCTCCTGGTTCAAGAATTGTTTCTGCTAAATTTTTAGGAGGAACTATAACTAAAGATGGAACTTCAATGGCATGTCCAGTAGTTTCTGGTGCAGCTGCTTTATTAAATGAATACAAGAATTGGGAAGCTGGTAGAAATCTTACTGCAATGGAACTAAGAACTGCGTTTGTCTCAACAGGAACAAATGTTACAGATACTAGAACTGGTGCAGGTAGTTTAGTATTTCCAAGACTTGATATATATTCAGCACTATTGTCAATTGATAATAAAGCTCCTGTTGTTAATTTAACAAGTCCTTCTAATATAACATATAATTATACGCAGAACCTTATGGTGAATTATACAGCAACTGATATTATAGGGATTTCTTCGTGTACATATAGTATTGATAATGGAGCAAATGTTACTTTAACTGATTGCTCAAATGTTACATTTAACACTACTAATGGAGCACATAACTTTACACTGCATGTTTTAGATGACTCAGGAAATCTCAATACTACTATAATTGCTTTTGATATTGATTTTATTGGACCTAACATAAATCTAATATCACATTCTAATGGATCATCTTTGAGAAGTGGGGTAATGATTAATTTCACAATTAATGATACTTCTTCTCAAATAGATGCTGTTTGGTGGCAGAATAATACAGATGAGCGAAATAATGTAACAAACGAAGGTGATAGTTATTATGTTAATACAACTGTGTGGGTGTCACAGATATGGCAGAATGTTACATTATATGCAAATGATTCTTACAATAATACTGCTTCAGAATTCTATAGGTTTGTAAATAATTCAGTTCCTTTATTTAGAATGAATATTAGCCAATATAACTGGTCAGAAGATAATAATCTTACTTTGAATTTATCCAATTTCTTTAATGATACTGATTCAAACCTAACTTATTCATCAACAACTCCTAGCAATATAACTGTCTCAATAAATCAAAGTACTTCAATTGTCACTCTAATACCAGATTCAAATTTCTTTGGTATTAAT
>EAAG01000064.1:0-2549 GCA_026058435.1 Candidatus Aenigmatarchaeota archaeon
AATTTTATTGATCATATTTCTTCCATAAGTAATCAAATTGGCTCGAATATGTTTTTACAACTTTCTCTGATTTTATTCTGAGCATAATTAAGTCTGGTTCGTAAATTATAATCAATACATTGTTGCCGAATACAACTCATACATTTTAGCTATCCGCTTAAAATCACTTCTTTCAAACATAGGAAGTTCACCTAGTTTTAATTTTTTCTCATCTGTGGCAAGTACTTTGAGAAATTGTGTGAACATAGTATACTTGCCATATTTCATAGCAAGAGGCATTACTTTTTTTTCTTTTAACTTATTTTTAAGATAAAATGTTAATGCCACATGTAGTGTTCGTGGATCATTAACTTCAAATAATGAGTGCACAAATATTTCTTCTTTCGCTACCTTTCTTTTTGGAAAGACGCAAAGAGCTAAAATTACCCCCATTTTTACACCATAGTCTTCATACTTGTATAGCCCAGTAGGTGTACCCTGGATGAGTTCTTCGCGATCAACAGAGAAAAGAACTTCATTTTGAAATTGCCAGTGAACATGACCGTTGATAGTGTTGTACTTGCGATAGGCCAAGAGAAATTCTCTGAGCAGTGGCCATTGTTGCACTGTATAAAGATTTTTTTTGCAGGTAATAATGCCGCGATGTAAGAATTTCTGTTTGTAGTTGTAGATCATTCTTTGATTGACACCAACGAGTTTTGCGGCAGCTCTTAGCATCATCCAATCTTGAGCAATAGCAGCAAGAAAGAGCAATTTACTATCGGTAATGATATCTTCAAAAGCAATTGTTTGTCGGGCAATCATCAAATTTTTCAATTTGCGAGCATGTTCAGTAGCACCCACATGAAAAGAGACAGCTCTACCCTGTCTTTGACGATCGACAAACCCTTCTTTTGTTAATTCAGCAACAATTTCTGATGTTCTGTTATGTGATTTATTTAGATTAGCAGCCAAATTATCTAGGGTAGAACTTCCATGAATGATATGCTTAAATGCCTGAACCATTGTTTTTGATAGCCTCATAATTGAAATATGGTCGAGTTATTATATAAATGTTTCGATAATATTTCAATATTTTACTGGTGTTCGTTTCTATTTTGCTGAAAAAACTTTGTTTTTTGGCATCCTAAAAATCTTTGATTTTTATGATATCCAGCACGAAGTGCCATCTTGTTAAAGAATTAAGGGGTCGCCGTTTCACTTTAGTAAGCTTTTTAATATCTATAGACATTTCTTAGCTAAAGATGAAGGAAACTGAAACTCTAGAGCTAAAGAAGTCAACATCAGAATTGAAAGAGGCTGTTATTTCAATAGCTTCAATTCTCAATAAGCATCAAGAAGGAGAATTATACTTTGGCGTCAGAAAGGATGGAAAAGTTCTTGGACAGACTGTTACTGAGAAAACTATTAGAGATATCTCTCAGGCAATTTCCAATCATATTGAACCAAAAATATTCCCAAAGATAAATGAGGTTATTTTAGAAGGAAAAAAGTGTATTCGCGTTGAATTTTCTGGAAGTAATGTTCCCTATTATGCTTATGGTCGGGCTTATATTCGAGTTGGAGATGAAGATCGGCAGTTAAGTGCGAAAGAGTTAGAACATTTTATCTTAAAGAAAAATAAAGATAAGCTAAAGTGGGATAAAGAAATCTGCAAGGAAGCAGAATTTACTGACATTAGTGTAAAGAGGCTAAAATGGTTTCTGAAAGAAGCTGATAAAGAATATCATTCCGTTGAAGATTCTTTAGATAAGCTGGGTTTGTTGAAAGATGGAAAATTATTGAACGCTGCTGTAATTTTTTTTGGTAAAAAGCCACAACAATTTTTTCCAAATGCAAAACTAAGGTGCGCTACTTTTGCTACACCCAGAACTTCTCTTATCGTTGATAGACAGGAATTTGAAGGCAATTTGTTTTATCTGATTGAGAAAGCTGAAGAATATATTCTGAAGAACATCCATATTGGTATGAGATTAGAAGGAATGCGTAGAATTGATGTTCCCGAAATTGATAAATCTGCTTTTCGAGAAGCTATTATCAACGCTTTCTGCCATAGAGATTATTATGAATATGATTCTGTAAATATTGCTATCTTCAAAGACAGATTAGAAGTTCGAAGTCCTGGTGGCTTATACGGTGATTTGACTATTGAACAAATTAAGAAAAAGATGGTTTCTAAGAGAAGAAATGAAGTTATTGCTAGCATGTTTCATGAGGTACATTTTGTAGAGAAGTGGGGTCGAGGAATTAGCTTAATATTGTCTAAAGAGCCAGAGGCAGATTTTGAGGTAATAGCCGATATTTTTATTACTAAATTCAAGCGTAAACATTATATGCCACCTCCTACCCAAAAGACTACCCAAAAGACTACCCAAAAGATTCTCATGTTGATTAAAGAAAACCCAAGAATTACGAGGGATGAATTAGCTAAGATTCTCAACATCTCGTCAGATGGGGTGAAGTATCATCTTAATAACTTGAAGAAAGAGGGTGTTTTGAAAAGGATTGGTGGCAGAAAAGAAGGTCACTGGGAGATTGTGGAGAAAGGT
>EAAG01000065.1:0-2489 GCA_026058435.1 Candidatus Aenigmatarchaeota archaeon
CAAGCTATGGTATTTGGAAATATGGGTGATGATTCTGCAACCGGTGTAGGATTTACAAGAAACCCAGCAACTGGTGAAAAAACACCATATGGTGAATGGTTAATCAATGCGCAAGGTGAAGATGTTGTAGCAGGAATTAGAACACCTCGCCCATTAAGTGAACTAAAAGAAGTTATGCCTTCTGTTTATGAACAATTAATTAATTATGTAGATACCTTAGAAAAACATTATAAAGAAATACAAGATTATGAATTTACAGTTGAAAACGGAAAATTATATATTTTACAAACAAGGAACGGTAAACGAACAGGATTAGCAGCAGTTAAGATTGCTATTGATATGGTTTCTGAAGGTTTGATAGATGAAAAAACAGCTGTTACTCGTGTAAAACCAGCACAATTAGATTCTCTATTACACAAACAAATTGATGAATCATCAAAAAGTGAAGACAAAGTAATTGCAAAAGGATTACCAGCTTCACCTGGTGCAGCAGTTGGTCATGTTGTATTCACAGCTGAAGAAGCCGCTGAAAAAAATTCAGATGATTATCCAGTTATTTTAGTAAGAAAAGAAACTTCACCAGAAGACATTGAAGGTATGGATGCTGCGGAAGGAGTATTAACTTCAACTGGTGGTATGACTTCTCATGCTGCAGTAGTCATGAGAGGCATGGGAAAATCATGCGTAGCAGGTGCAGGTGAAATTATAATTAATGGTAAAACAAAAGAATTCCAAGTAGACGATAAAACTGTTAAAGAAGGAGACTTAATCACTTTAGATGGTTCTACTGGAGAAGTGTTCTTAGGTGAAATGCCTACAGTTGATCCAGAAATATCAGGTGACTTCAAAACTTTAATGAGCTGGGCTGACAATTATAGAACAATCGGAGTGAGAACAAATGCCGATACTCCTAAAGATGCTCAAATTGCATTAGACTTTGGAGCTGAAGGAATAGGATTAACAAGAACAGAGCACATGTTCTTTGAAGGTGAAAGAATCAAAGCTGTTCGTGAAATGATTTTAGCTGAAGACATAGAAGGAAGACAAAAAGCTTTAGATAAATTGTTACCAATGCAAAGAAAAGACTTTGAAGGAATCTTTGAAGTTATGACTGGAAAGCCAGTTATAATTCGTTTGTTAGATCCTCCATTACATGAGTTCTTACCAAAAACAAAAAAAGATATGCAAGGGCTTGCAGATGATTTGAATGTTGATATTTCCAAAATAAAAGAACTGAAAGATTCATTACACGAATTCAATCCAATGCTTGGATTTAGAGGATGTAGATTAGGTGTAATTTATCCTGAAATAAATAAAATGCAAATCAAAGCAATTTTCGAAGCTGCTCTTGCAGTTAATGAAAGTGGTAAAGAAGCATTACCAGAAATAGAAGTTCCTTTGGTAGGGAATGTAAATGAATTCCTCGCAATTAAAAAAATCGTTGACGACGTTGTTAAAGAAATGGAAATAGGCGATAAAGTAAAATACAAAGTTGGGACTATGATAGAAGTTCCTAGAGCTGCATTAACAATTGATGAGATTGTAAAAGAAGCTGACTTTATTTCATTTGGAACTAATGACTTAACACAAATGGCTTTAGGATTTAGTCGTGACGATGCTGGTAAGTTTATTCCAAAATATATTGAAGAAGGTATTTTCAAAGCTGACCCATTCCAAACAATTGACCAAGAAGGTGTTGGATCATTAATGAAAATATGTGTTGACAAAGCAAGAAGTGTAAAAAAGGATATTGATATTGGAATCTGCGGAGAACATGGAGGAGAACCTGAATCAGTAAAGTTCTGTTACAGAATTGGTTTAAGCAATGTTTCATGCTCACCATATAGAGTTGCTATCGCAAGATTATCAGCTGCACAAGCAGCAATTGAAAAAGAATAATACCGTTAATTCACATCCTTTTCCATTGCACTCCAGCATAGATTTTTCTAAACTCATTTTCTAACCTATTTTTTATGAAAAATGGTTTCAAACACAGAAATCCATTAATAAGGACTAAAACAAGAATTCTTCAGCCTGCACAAGGTTTGTATTTAAGGAGGATGAAAATGATGAAAACAAAAAAAATGCCATTTACAGTAAAAGAACTGTCAAGTATGACCGGTATTCCAGAAGAGTGCTTCAAATAAGCCTCTTCTGATTTTTCTTTTTTTTATAAAGGAAGAGTTAAAGATCTTGCTCTACGTTTTTCAAGAGCCGCTGGTGTTAATATTCTGCCCATAGCAATTCTTGCATCTACTCCACCAAACCTAGCAGCTAAATACGTAACACCTTCAGGTGTTTGTTTTTTAACACACATAGGACCAACATGTCTTTCAGTTACTCTAGGATCATCATAAGGTAATATTCTTGACATATCTATTACTTACTCAAAACAGATTTAAAGATATTCTGTTATCAATCAAATAAAAATAGGAAAAAAATAAAAAGAAAATTATTGGAATAGAGCTCTCTTTGTGTATAGGTATGCA
>EAAG01000066.1:0-2460 GCA_026058435.1 Candidatus Aenigmatarchaeota archaeon
CAAAGAAATTGGTAAAACTACTCAAAGGTATACGTGGTCGTCATACAGAGTTAGTCACAGTATATGTTCCTAGTGGATATTCATTACATGAAATCAACAGCCAATTAAAAGACGAGCAAGGAACTGCAAAAAATATTAAATCAAAGCCTGTAAGAAACAATGTTGTAAATGCTTTAGAAAAAATCATACGTCATATTGCTTTATACAAAAAAACTCCTGTCAATGGTTTAGCTTTATTTTCTGGAAATGTATCAGAAAAAGAGGGCTCAAAAGATATAGAACTATGGGCCATTGAACCACCAGAACCAATTAAAGTTAAATTATATTGGTGTGATCAGAAATTTGATACAACTCCTTTAGACGATATGATGAAAGAAAAAGGTGCAATTGCTATTGTAGTTTTAGATAAATCTGAAGCTGATTTAGGATTATTAGTAGGAAAAGCAATCAAACCTATGCATCATTTTGAATCTATAGTACCTGGAAAAACACGAGCAGGTGGACAATCTTCTGCAAGATTTAGTAGAATTAGAGAAGGATTATTGAATGATTGGCTAAAAAAAATAGGCGAAGTTTTAAACAAGTTAATGATTGATCATAAAGAAGTTAATGGAGTTCTTATTGCTGGGCCAGGTCCTATCAAAAACATGTATATTGAAGGAAATTATGTTCAAGAACAATACAAGAAAAAAGTAGTTGGTATAGTTGATATTGGAACAACTGGAGAACCAGGTTTACATGAAGCAGTAGAAAGGGGTCAGGAATTTTTAAGAAATGCGGAATTGTCAAAAGAAAAAGATATTTTACAGAGATTCTTTAATGAATTACAAAAAACTGCGCCAAAAGTAACATATGGTATTAATGAAACCATAAAAGCCATAGAATTAGGAGCAGTTGACACTATAATTATATCTGAAGATGTTGATTTAGAAGAAGTTGAATATGAATGTGATTGTGGTTTAAGTAAAGCATATGTATCAGAAGAAAAAAAGACTAGCCAACAATGTTCAATCTGTAATAAAGTAAAAAAATTACTTGGAGAAAAAGATATAATTGAAGCTATGGAAGAATTAGGAAAAAATTATAGTTCTGAAGTTGCTGTAGTATCTTCAGAAACAAGAGAAGGTACACAATTTCTTGCTTTAGGTGGTGTAGGAGCTCTACTACGTTATGCAATAGAGGTGTAATAAATGTTTGATGTACATTGCCATTTAGAATATATTGAAAACCCTGAACAAGTTATTGAAGAAGCAAAAAAACATGATTGTCGCTTCTGTTCAGCAGTTTCTGATCTAAAAGATGTGAGAAAAGTTCTAAAACTTGGAGAAAGTAATGAACACGTATTTATTGCATTAGGATTACATCCTGAACGCGCATTAAAATATGAAAACTTACAATTAGATGATTATGAAAAAATAATTCGTGAAAACGCTCACAGAATTGTTGCTATTGGAGAAATAGGTTTAGATTATTCATGGGTTAAAGATAGCGCAAAGCGCGATAGAACAAAAGAAATATTCATTCGTTTCTTAAAAATAGCTAAAGACCTTAACAAACCCATAGTCATTCATTGTAGAGACGCTTTTGACGATTGCTTAGAAATACTAAAACAGGAACTAAAAGACTCAGACATTAATGTAATAATCCATTTTTTCTCAGGTAATAAGCAGGACTTGAAAGAATGTTTAGAACGAAAATATTATATTTCATATAATACTATAGCTGTAAAAAGCAAATCTTTCAGAAAACTTATTAAGAAAACTCCTATTGATAAATTATTATTAGAAACTGATGCACCTTGGTGTGATCCATTAAAAGAAAAAAACGATGGAAAACTAACAAATGTTCCGTGGAATATTACAAAAACAGCAGAATTAGTTGCGAGAATGAAAGATATGACACTTGAAGAAGTTTTACAAAAAACAGAAGTAAATGCTAAACAAGCATACAACTTAAAGTCCTAAAAGCCCTGCAAAGAATTCAACAATACCATCAAATATTCCACCTGACGCTGGTGGAGGAATTAAATTTTCAACCCAAAATACGCCAAGCCTTTGATCTTCTTCAGTAGATACCATATCAAGGTCACCATCATTATCAATATCAACTAATTGTACTTCATCGTGTTTTGTACCACCTCTATCATAAATTAAATTAAATTTCCATACTGGTTCTGTAATTCCAGCATCTGGCTGTCTTAACCAATAAGCAACTTTACCATCTTTACCTCCATTATTATGGGTAACAACTATTACATCATTATCTCCATCCAAATCAATATCTCCAATATCAACAGCTTTTGAACTATCACCTTCATACGCAGTATCTCTAAATCCAATAGTATACTTAGCCCATGGCACATTCTTTGGATCTGATGGTCCCTTAAACCATGTTATAGCACTATCAATATCTGTACAACTATCAGCAGCAATAGCATCTTTAATTCCATCACCATCAAAA
>EAAG01000067.1:0-2429 GCA_026058435.1 Candidatus Aenigmatarchaeota archaeon
AAAAAGAGGACAAGTCACAATATTTATAGTAGTAGGAATAGTCATGTTGTTAGCATTTGCCACAATAACTTACTTTTCAAAAACATTTATTGAAGAAAAAATCTCAGCAGAAGGCGATCCAATTATCGCAGATGCACCACGCGAATTTATACCCATTCAAAGATTTACAGAAAACTGTATCAGCCGTGTTGCTAAAAAAGGCTTAATTGCTTTAGGTCAACATGGTGGTTATATTAACCCAAGTATATTAGGTGAATTCAATCCTGACGACCCTACAGATGGCGTAGGTCTTGCTTCTGGAAGTACTAACATTGCCTACTGGCATTTCAATGTAAAACCTAATGAAGCAAAGGAAATCTCTTTTGCAACACTTAGGCCAGAAATGTCTGGCAAAAACGAATTAAGCATTCAAGCGCAACTCGAACGCCACTTAGAAGAAAACCTTAACGAATGTTTAAACAATTACGAATCCTTCAAATCACAAGGCTACCAAATAGAATCCGAAAACCCTTCGCTTTCTGTAAAAATAACTAACAACACTGTAAACTTTTGGAATAAAATGCGTGTTTACTCCACTTTAGATGAACGTGAGAACACTATGGATCAATTCTTTGTAAAAATTCCTTTACGTTTACAACATTACTATGATGTTGCTACTGAAATAGCTATCTTTGAACGTGGTTCTATGTTCCTAGAAGGAAACGCTCTAGACCTTCTTTCTACTTATGGTCGCATGGATCGTCAAGCAATTCCTCCTCGTGATGGCTTAAGTTTTGACCGCTTTGCACCTGCTCAATGGTCAACTCAAGAAATTGAAGGCCGTGTAAAAAACATGCTAAGTACAAACGTGCCCGTACTTCGTTACTTAGGTAGCGACAATTTTTACCGTTACGACTACACTACAGAAAGCATTACTGACTACTCTTACCTTTATCAAAAAACTTATGATAACACTATAGTTCCTCTTGAAACTGCAGATAGGTTGAATGTGGCTTTCGACTATCACAACTATCCTCTCTACTTTGACGTAAATGATGCTGACGGTATAGTTAAACCCAGGAGCATTTCTGTAAAATCTCCTGTTTCCTTCATCCCTTTTGATTTAAACTTCCATCACTATGTTGTAAAATACGACCTCAGCTACCCTGTTCTCGTAACCATAGAAGATCCAATCGGTTTGGATGGTAAACCTTATGTGTTCTCTTTTGCTTTAGAAGTAAACGTCCGTAACAGCGCCTACCCTTTTGAAGGTGAACAATATTCTGACGTTAAATTACCTCCTGCTTCTCCAATTTGTAACGAAGTTCACCGTAATTCCGAAGTATTAAACAGTTTAGTAGTAGATGCTGCAAGTGATCGTCCTTTAGCAGCAGTTGAACTTTCCTTAGTAATCCCTAACGAAAAATCCTGTGATCTTGGTCAAACAGATAACCGTGGATCTTTCTCTGGTTCATACCCTAAAGTAATCGGGGGGGTTGGCAGTTATGTAAAAGAAGGTTACCTTACTAATTTCTATCCTTTGAACACCTATGAACCAAGTTCTAACATTGTAGGTTATGCAATTGCGGGCCAACCTAAAATTGAGATGTATCCTTTCAGAACTATTTCTGTATCAGGTGCAAAAGCTAACATTGAAAAATGTGGTAAATCTTGTTTTGTCCGAAGTTCTGGAAATTTTGTGCATTTGAAAAAACAAAAATCCTACTATGAAGAAGACGAATCTTATTCCTGGAAATTTAACCCTTCACTTTATCCTTTAGTTGAAAATGAAAAATTGGTTTTCATCTTAGAAAAATTAGAAGACCTTCGCGAACCTTTTGTCTTCAGTGAAGAACATACTGTTTCTGGTGAAATAACTCATAATACTTCTGCTGAAATAAAACTAGTTCCTGGTCGTTACAAACTTACTTCCTTCTTGTCTCGTGATGAATCGTATGTAGTCCCTAAACGCGAATACTGTACTTCTGGTGTGTTAGAATCAATCGCTTGTTTTGACCTTGATGGTTGCTGTAATACTGTAGATAAAATAGAAGAAGACCAATTATTCGTTGGTGCTAACACCTGGGATAGCAGCGATTATTATTTCGAGGTGACACCAGAGGATTTATATTCATCTTCTGAATTAATCCTTCCCACCTTAAACTTAAACTTATACGGCTTACCTTTAGAACACCGCCGTCCAGACGATCTCGGTATGTTAGGAGATCTTGGCAATTACTCTCAACAACTCCGTAACCCTCTAGAACCAATATGGCAATAAAACAAACATTCATGATTGTACTAATCCTCCTTCTACCTATCCATTCTGCATTGGCTTTGAGTGTGAATGTAAGGAGTGTAGAAGGCGCAGATGGAATCCCTAATTTTTTGAAAGCTAGTTCTAATAATGTAGCAAATCGAGAAAACTTGACTGCTGTTGTAAGGGTTTC
>EAAG01000068.1:0-2420 GCA_026058435.1 Candidatus Aenigmatarchaeota archaeon
AAAATTAAGCTAATAACTACAACTCGTTAAAATAAATAACAACAACCTTTAAATACGTAAAAAAAATTCTTAAAATCATGAGATGGTTGATGTTAATCTTATTCCTAGCTGCTTTAGCAATTGCTAATCCTACTACAGATGCTTCAGGCATAAAAGTAACACTTATTTCACAGACCCCTGACCCTGTAGAACCAGGTCAGATTCTCACTGTAAAATTCAAAGTAGAAAACTCTGGTGTAGAAACAACTAGTGATACTAACATTATAATACATCCTAAATTTCCTTTATCGCTTTATTCTGGAGAAGCAAAAGTCAATATTGGCAAACTTCCAGCTGGAAGTACCGGTGGAGACGCCGTAGTAGTTGAATACAAACTTAAAGTTGATGCAAACGCAATTGAAGGCGAAACAGAACTGGAACTAGAATTAAAATCAGGTGGTGGGTCAATAATCTACAATCTTGATGAATTTCTAATTGACATTCAAACAAACGACGCAATACTTGCAATCACCAACATCGAAACAGAACAAATCCCTCCTGGACAAACTTCTCCTTTAACTATCACTCTAAAAAACAGTGCTGATTCTCTCATAAAAGACATTCGTTTCAAAATAGATTTTAGTTCAACAACCTTACCTCTCGCTCCATTTCAAAGTAGCAGTGAACGCACATTAGCCTCACTTGCAGCAAACTCTGAAACAGAATTCCAATTCAACATAATTGCAGACCCAGAAGCGGAGCCAGGTCTTTACAAAGTTCCAATAAACATTTCTTACAGCGATGAGAAAGGTAACGCTGAAACTCAAACCGACATCCTTGCAATTACTATTGGAGATACTCCTAAAATTCAAACTTACATCAAACGTAGTACAGTACAACAAGCTGCTAGTGGTGGAACTGTAACTATGGGTATTGCTAACGCTGGTACTACTGATGTAAAATTATTAGAATTAGAATTACTCCCTTCAGATTCCTACACACTTATTTCTACTAGCAAATATTTTTACATTGGTGATGTGGACGCTGACGACACAGAAAGTGAGGATCTTGAAATCTTTGTAACTAAGGATGCAACAGAACTTTCAATTCCCTTTAAATTATCCTATTCAGATGCTAATAATAATATAATTGTTGAGGAACGTGCCCTTACTCTAGACCTTTTCACTTCATCTCAACTCCATAAATTTGGCTTAAAAGAACGCAGTGGTGGCTGGATATACATCTTAATCGCAGTAATAGGAGCTGGCGGTTACTGGTACTGGCGCCGTCGCAAAAAATGAGTTGGGATTATTTCCGTTTAGCTTACAAAAGTGCACTTACACGTAAAATTCGTTCTTGGCTAACCATGATAGGGATTTTTATAGGAATAGCTGCAGTGGTCTCACTAATAAGTTTAAGTCAAGGACTTCAAAATGCTATTGCTGACCAATTTATAGTAATAGGTTCAGACAAAATTGTAATTCAAGCGAGTGGGGGCGGGTTTGGCCCTCCTGGAACTGCAGTACCAAAACCACTAAATGATGCTGATCTAAAATTAGTACAAAAAACTCAAGGTGTAGGATCGGCAGTAGGTAGAATCATAAGGCCTATCAAAGCAAAATTTAAAGATGAAACACGTTATACCTACGCAGCAAGTGTGCCAAATGATGCAGCTGGGATTCAATTAGTAAAAGAAGTAAACCGTTACGAAATAGGTAAAGGTCGTTTCTTTAATCCTCGTAGCAACAATGAAATTGTTCTCGGAGCAGGAATCGCAGAAGACCTTTTTACTAGGCCACTTAGTCTACGTTCTAAAGTATTAATTCAAGACCATGAAATGAAGGTTGTAGGCATCTTAGAATCCTCTGGAAATCCTCAAAGAGACCGTGCAATAGTAATTCCTGAAAATAAATTTCGTGAGATCCTGAAGTTAGGTGATGAACATGATTTAATAGGGACAAAAATAGCCGAAGGCTATTCTGTAAAAGCTGTAGGTGAGAAACTAGCAAAAGAACTTCGAAAATTACACAACGTAAAAAAAGGTAAAGAAGACTTTGAGATTCAAACTCCAGAACAAATAATTTCAACCTTAAACAACATAATTTTAGTCATCCAAGGTGTTTTGGTTGGTATTGCTGCAATTTCCTTAATCGTCGGTGGAATTGGTATTATGAATACAATGTATACTGCAGTTCTTTTAGTTCTTTTATACCTCAATGTCCTTGTTTTGCGTAATGGTAAATTAGGAGAATCCGGGTTACTGTTTTTCGTTGTTCCAATTTATGGTTTTTATATTTTCATCGGAAGTATAATCCTAGGAACAATTATATTTTTCATCAGAAAAAAACTAAAAAGATAAACCTATATAGAAATAAAGTTATTTAATATATCAGCTGAAAGTTTTCTAAGAAATATAATTGAATTTTTAATTAGTTTATTTA
>EAAG01000069.1:0-2409 GCA_026058435.1 Candidatus Aenigmatarchaeota archaeon
CAAGTAAAAGGGGTGAACTAAGTAAATGGTAGGTACATATTACCATGTTTGGCCACTCAGGACTTTCTGATTCAAAGCATAACTCTAAATCATTGTAAGGAACCTGTGTTTCATTATCTCTACTACCTCTATATTCTGCGTTCCGGTTATCAAAACCGATAAATCTCATATCAATAGGTGCCAATACAGGTTCACCATGACCTAATTCAAACTCCATACTAGTCTTAGTAGCATAAGCCGGCCAATCTGGTTGACCACCCGTTTTAGGGCCCAATGTAATCATACCGGGGTCAGCACCAGTACCAAAAACATGCGAATGAGTGTTTATCCCATCCATACTAGACGGCGCAAAAGTAACTGCAGATGCACTTGTATCTGGTACCCCACCAGGGGCGTCATCTTCAATATCATCTTCGATTTCTGGTATTTCAATATCATCTTCGATTTCTGGTATTGATTCTTCCTGCAAACCAGACATATATCCTACAATTACAAATGAGAAAAATGCAGCAATAACAAATAATAAGATATTTCTTGCTTTCACTTAATAAAATAATTCGGATATGATGTATATATCTATTCACGCCTCAAGATATTATATGAAAAACATATTTTGCTGTAATTAAATAAATCAGGTCAAAAACTGTGCCGAGGGCAGGACTTGAACCTGCGACGACCCGGTCTTCAGCCGGGTGTTAAAGGTATTAAGCCCTCTCTCCTTAGCCTCGTAGGATCAGGCTGAGCTACCTCGGCGCAATCTAAGGTGAGAATAAGAGAGTTATTATTTTTATCGTATGTAAAAATAGATTAATTATATCTGAATGATTCTAGTAAAGTAGTAAATCTATAATTTAAATAAAGTACAGCAATATTCAAATAAATAATTAGATTACTAAAGAATTATTTAGTGTCATAGCATTAATATCTATTTCTGCTGAATAAGTTCTATCCAAATATCATTTGGATCCTTGATAAAGGCTATTCTTTTTAGAGAATTAGCCAGAAAATAGGGTTCTTTCGCAATTTTCACACCCTTACGTTTGAGATCAGCAATAGATCTATCCATGTCTTCTACTCCTAATGCTAAGTGGTCTAATTGATCTCCCTCTGAATAATCTTGTTTGTTACGCCAAAATGTGAGTTCTATTCTGTAATCAGTTTGGTCATCTTCCAGGAAAGCAATCTCAGCATTATTTTCAGGTATTTCTCTACGATTTACAAGTTTTAATCCAAAATTCTCAGTATAAAATTTTATTGTTTCATTCATATTCTTTACTGTAATAGATGTATGAAGAAGCTTCATAATTCACTGGATTATTATCTGTCTGTAAAAGCTTTTTGAATTAATATTTTTATGTTCTCTTAGTTAGCTAATCTATTGTTTTGCTTTCGCTTAAAGCTGCGCAAGCCTTTCTAAGTTTATCTTCCTCTACTGGATAATTAAGTTCAACCTTAAAACTTGTGGTCTTAGGATCAAATGTAAGAAGTATCCCATAATACGTCTCCCGTATTGTTAGACTCATTGCGTCTTTCCATTCCACGCTTTTTAGGTAGCTATCCCATTCTTTTCCAGTTTCTTCTTTAGGTTTCTCAAGAATTTTATCTTTCGGAGCAAATAGAGTCAATTTATTATTAGATATTTGTACAAAAGAAATTGTGGGTTGCTCCTCATTCTCAATTGATGGACGAAGTATTCTATCACCCAATTTATCTGAATTAACCTCTATCTTGAACTTCAATCCGGTCTCATCATCTAAAATATCTTTGATTAATGCTATATCAGATATTGTTTCCACTACTTTCTCTTCGATAATTGCACCGTAACCAATACAATCAACATAGGTTAATTTGCCTACCTGTAATCCATGCTTCACAGAAGGCTCCAAAACTTTATGATAATGTTCTATCATGCTGCCAAGGTCCTGACCATAGATGTTCTTGAATCTACTGTCTCTCAATTGATGACCATCTTGACTTTGAACAATAAAATAAACTATCAAACTATCGATATTAGGTGATGAATACACCTTTTCTGAGGAAACACTCTTATCAGTATCTTCATTGTCGAAGAAAAGTTTCCTTTTTGTATCGAAACACTTACCTATAGATCCAGTTACCTTTCGCATCTCACCAAACTTGGTTTCAAATTCTTCAAGGTACTTCTCAGTTTCTATGATCTTTTCTTCATTCATATCTCTAGCATCTCCCTTCCCGTGGATGTAAGGATTTCACAATCTCCCTTGCGTATCAAAACATCATCTTCAATTCTAACTCCTCCAAATCCTGGTAAATAGATACCTGGCTCAATCGTAAAAACCATTCCTTCTTCTAATGTGAACTTTGAAGTATTGCTTAAAGTTGCACCATCGTGTACTGCTAATCCAAGAGCATGTCCTGTTGAATGAGTGA
>EAAG01000070.1:0-2404 GCA_026058435.1 Candidatus Aenigmatarchaeota archaeon
AACTAGATTTATCAGAAGATCTTACTGGTATATCATATGAATTAGCTGGTTTTAGCAAACAATTTGAAACTATGGGACAAGAAAACCGTAAATTAAGTGAAGATTTTCACCGAAGTAATGTTATTAATGCCAAGCGCTGTTATAAGTTGTTACAAAAATATAGATGCAGAACACCTATTGAGCAAGATTTTGCAAGAGATCTTAGAGAATCTTTAGAAACTGTAGGAACATTGAAATATTTCACCTAATTCTACTTAATTTAAAAACATGATTTCAATGTTATTTCATGGAACAACAAAATTATAAGTATGATTTGCATGTTCATACAAATCATTCCTTTGATGGGCAAATGAGTGTAGAGCAGGCTATTGAAGCTGCTAAAGAAGAAGAATTGGCAGGTATTGCTATAACTGAACATGATAATGTTGAGAGTATGAAAGAAGTTTCTAGATTATGTAAAGAACATGGATTATTACATATACCTGGTATAGAAATTACAACTCCTGGTGGAGATATAATTGCTTTGAATATTAGGGATGAGATTGTTTTCAATGGTTCTTATGAAAAAGTTATTGAAAAAATTCATAAACAAGGTGGTATTGCAATATTAGCTCATCCTTTTGCAGTTCCTTTTCCAGATGCGTTACATGATAATTTTAAAATTATTGAAATGATTGATGCTGTAGAAGTATTTAATGGTGAAACTCCATTAGAAGCAAATATGATGGCAATGGAGTTTGCTAAGGAAAATAATAAACCCGGAGTAGCTGGTAGTGATTCTCATACTGTAGAAGAGGTAGGAAATGCTTACACTGTTGCTAAAGTAAATACTTTACCTGAACTTATGGATGCTATCAAAAAAGGTGAAGTGGTAATTGGATTGGTTTAATCTTTTGCCCTTTTCCACATTAGTTCAAAGAAGTTTCTATAATTATCTGCCATTTCCTTGTTTTCTATAACAACTGCAAATGGATTTTCTTTATTCCAAACTATTTGAGTTACTTTGTTGCCATATATGTTTATTGAAGTTAAACCAAGATGTCTTTCAGGTATAAATTTAATTTTAGCTAACGGTATTTTCTTTAATTTTTCCCGCATATCTGTTGAAAATATTGCTTTTACTGGAATTTTATTTTCCTTACGACGTAAATCCCACCATTTGAAGTAAAATTTGAATAATTCGTATGCTTGTGGAGATGCACTGAATATTAGAATTGGTTTTTTATCAGATATTTGCTCTTCAAATACTGTTTTCATTCCATATTTTCCTTTATAAAAACGAACAGGTTCTTTTTCTTCTTGGGATATAATTGGCTTTAATTTTGGAATTATTTCATCAACAATTGCTATTTTTTCTGAAAAATAGTCTTTTAGTCGCTGTGGATCTGAAGAACGAAATATTTGTTTATTATTTTCGGTTACTTTGCTAACTAATCCTTTATCTAATAATCGTTCTAAAACATCATAAACTGTACGACGATGTAGACCGACTTTTTTTGCTAGTAATCCTGCAGGCATTTGCCCTTGCCTCATAAGTGCTAAATATATGCGAGCTTCTGATTCTGATAATCCAGCACTAACAAGTGATTCAACTAATTCCATAAACATATTGTAGATTTAGACATTTATAATGTTATATTATGTGGTGATATTCTATACCACACTTTTTGAAATGACATTTCCTCTTAGTATGTTGTATAAGTAAGGAGGTGTAAAAGATGACAAATTATTTAACAACTGCTGTTGAAGCACTTGTAGCATATGAAACTGTTGCTCGACCATTAGATGCTCTAAGTAAGCGATCTAAACGAGTAAGAGATGAAATTGTACCGTCTGTAGTAGGTTCTCTTCGTAGAGGAAATGAAACCGATGGTCCTTGTTATGCACGACTTGAAAGTAAAAGTTCACAATTAGCAAGAGGTATGCGCGATGGTATAGATGCATTCAAAGAAGCTCATCCAAAATACGGAAAAGCTCTTGAAGGATTTATACAAGAAAAGCGTGGCCAAAGAAAAACAAGTCTTGTTTTTGGCGGTAGTCTAAATGAAATTCCAGATGAAGTATACCATGATGTTCTTATGGATATAGGTATACCTGAGAATCATGTAAGATCAGTCTTACAATCAGTTTATAGAATGACTGATGACTTAGATAACCAAAGAAACGAGACAAAAGTTCTTGTTTAATTTTAGATTTTTATTTTTTTCTTTTTTTCATAAATTTATCTAATTCTGTACCAACTTCTGCATAGACATCACAATCCCTTGTTGATAAAACAATATGACCCACTTGATGACCGTCATTATGCACATGTAAATCACTATCAAGAATAAATCCTTGATTTAATAATTCTCTTCTTAATGAAAGATAAGGAAATCCTTCATATGTTTTAGTTTCTGCTGTA
>EAAG01000071.1:0-2298 GCA_026058435.1 Candidatus Aenigmatarchaeota archaeon
CACGCCGTAGCGGGTGGCTATAAGAAGCAGGCCTCTCGAAGGGGAGGTTCCGACTTTGTGCCGCTGAATCGAGCCAGGTCCGGGAGGGAGCAGCTCTAAGGTGGGATGGTCACGCTGTTGCGTCTACGTGTTTGACTTTATAGGATTGGAGATGAGATCTGATGGAGGCGTGAGCGCCGATGGATCTTCTACCATTTTCTAATTTTGTATTTCCCTACTTCTAAGGGGAAGGCTTTAAATCAGGAGATTGCTGCTCAACCACGAATCAGTAAGACATGATTTGCCGGGGTCGCCTAGCCTGGTAGGGCGCAGGCCTGCTAAGTCTGTGACTGTAATGGTCTCGTGGGTTCGAATCCCACTCCCGGCGCCAGATCTCAGAAACATCATTTACGGAACTCTAATCAAATAACATTATTCTATTCCCGTATTGATTTTCCCTTCGAATGTTTTTCGGTTAGATAGGTTGAGTATTTTCTCTTTAAGTGAAATCAACGGTTCATCTTCACCTTGGTCAATATTATCAATAGATAATCCAGTTCGATACAATTTAACCAATTCAGGAATCATATTCGGTTTAAAAAGTTGACATCTTATTCGGAAAATGTCGACACCAACAGCTTTTAGTTCCTGTAAATGTTCGATTAAACAGATATCCTTTGAAGACAAGATATTAGTTCTTGAAAACTCGTCACACTTTACTGGGTAAAGCAAGTCTCTTTTGTCTTTCAGATAGAACCCTTTTTCGTTACAAGTTTTTCTGCACGATATTTTGTCTTCACTATTTATGGCATTTGAAACTGGGCAGTATTCTGACAACATCAGGACAAGAGGTCCATGAACAATATATTCGATTTCACCTGGTGCCCCACCTGCTATTCGTGCAACCTGAGATAAATGAAGTTCATGAGAGAGAGTCATTCTTTCAGTGGATTTGAAAAGAAGGTTACGTGCAACTCTATTGAAAACATTAAGGGAAGAATCAAGATATGCAGTTAAACCCATTTGCTTAACAAGTTCTAATATACTTATGTCTCCAACAAGGAATTTATCTGCTCCTTCGCTTTCGAGATTAGTAATAATTTCTTTTAGGTGTTCATCGTTCCCCATCATCTTAGATAAAACTATAGTGATAGGTATTCCGTTTTCATTAGCAATATCAATGGCTTGTCGATAATTATTAAGATCTAGATTTTTTGTGAATTCTGGGAATCCCCCAAAATAGATTTCATCCGCACCTGCTTTAATTGCATGTCTAATTGAATCAAGTGTATTTACTTCGACACATATCTTTGAAGATTTCTTGGTTTGCTCATTTTTAGTAGTCAACACAAGGGAAGATAGTCTCTCATATCCTCTGCTTTGATTAAAATTAATTTTAGAATTATGAATTTGGGGGATTGATTCCTGATTTGAAAACGTAGCTCTTGCTTTTTCATGAAGAGATGAATCCCTAGTTTTTCGCACAAATGAATTTGGAATTGGTTGAAATGGAAGAAATAATTCTCCAACACATTTAGGAAGAATTTCACTGGTTCTTCTGCCTCCTGTAAATAATTTGGTCAATACGAGACCTTTGTACCCAAAAGATGTCATAAACTCTAAGCCATCTCCTACTCGAATGGCTTCAGAGAATAGTATCGAAACTTTCTTGAAGGATTCATCATATCCCACAATAGTACCTACTTCGATACCTCTGTTACCCGGTCTTCCACTGTTAATCGCTTTGCCGCCCGGATACCGATAAAGAGACCCCTTTGTGAATTCTCTATTGAAAATTGCTTCGAGTTCCTTCTGTTCAGCATGTGTTGGCTGCCGATAATCATCATCTATTAATTTCCTGTAAATTCCAGTAACCACAGCAACATACTCGGGGATTTTCATTCGACCCTCAATCTTTAAAGCATCGACACCTGCTGAGACAAGTTTACCAATATCTTCAGAAAGGTTCAGATCCTTCATTGATAATAGATGGGGACCATCAGTACGAAGAGTTGTACCATTTCCTGTAATTATATTGTATGGTAGCCTGCATGGTGATGCACATCTTCCTCTATTTGCACTTCTTTCACCTAAGAAACTACTAAGATAGCATTGTCCAGAATACGAGTAACATAACGCTCCATGCATAAAAACTTCCACTTCAACACCGTTTTTCCCCTTAATCTTCTGAATTTCTTCGAAGGATAATTCTCGTGGTAAAGTAGCTCTTTTCGCTCCTTGATCCACCCAGAATTTTACACCAGATATGCCACAAACCGATGCTTGTGTACTTACATGTAATCTTAAATCAGAATGTAG
>EAAG01000072.1:0-2208 GCA_026058435.1 Candidatus Aenigmatarchaeota archaeon
CCTTTAATGCGAGCAATAATTGGATTTAATGTAAATATGCTTGTTGAAGCTGAAACTCTTGCAAAAGAGAAAAATATTGATGTCATTAGAAGCAATATAATTTACAAATTGATCGAAGATTACGAAGATTGGAGAAAAAAAGCTAAGAAACGAGCTCAACAAAATGCAATTGCCGATGTTACTCGTCCTGCTAAATTCAAAATTATACCTGGATTTATTTTCAGAGCAAGTAATCCGGTTATTGTTGGTTGTGAAGTTCTATCAGGTTTGTTAAAGTCAGGTGTTGGTTTAGTTAAAGAAGATGGTACTCGTGTTGGTGAAGTTAAGCAAATACAAAAAGAAGGGGAAGATGTTAAATCAGCTAAACCAGGTGATAGAATAGCAGTAAGTATTAATGGGCCTACACTAGGCCGACAGATTAAAGAAGGAGATACATTACTAACGGATGTTAGTTCAGATGATTACAAAGCTTTGAAAGATAATTTGACATTATTAACTGAAACTGAAAAAACGACTTTAGAAGAAATTGCTGAAGTTAAGCGTAAGAAAGAAAGTTTATATGGTTTGTGAAATAAGTGATAATATGAAAGTTCTTGCAATTAGTGGTTCTAACAGAATAGGTAATACAGAAGCTATGCTGCGCGAAGTTCTGCGTGGTACTAAAACTAATACAGAATTAATCAGATTAGCTGATTTGAAAATAAAACATTGTGCTGCTGTTTGCGATTGTTTTGAAAGAGGTAGACCATGTGTAATTAAGGATGATATGAAAAAAGTTCTTGATAAATTAGTTGAAGCAGATATTGTTGTTTTAGGTTCTCCTAATTATTGGATGAATGTTTCAGGTGTTATGAAGGATTTCATGGATAGAACAAATCCATTATTTAGTGAAATGTTGCTTAAAAGAAAAAAGTTAGGTATAGTTTGTGTTGGCGGGCAACCATTATCAAATGTTAAATTTTGCGAGGATTCTATCAAAAGATTTGCTGAAGATCATAAAATGAAACTTATTGATTCTGTAATAGCAAGCGCTGATGAAGCTGGAGAAGTAAAGAAAAACAAGAAAATTATGAAAAAATGCTTTGATTTGGGAAAGAAACTTATGAAAAATTAACCCTTTTTAAACTCTTTCTATAAACATATGAATAATACCAGCCCCGGCTGGAAAAACTGGGAGGTTGAAATATGGCAACATTTAAGTTTGTAATTAGCTCTAAAGATGGTAAAGCATATCAGGTTGAAAAAGAACAAAATACTTGTTCTGCTTTAATGGGCAAAACTATTGGAAACGACTTCTCTGGCGATTTGATTGGTCTTAATGGCTATACACTTGTTATAACAGGTGGAAGCGATAAAGATGGATTTGCTATGAGAAATGATATAGAAGGAACAGTACGTAGAAAGTTTCTCTTAATCGAAGGTGTTGGCTTCAAAGGTACGAAAAGACGTGATAAGAAAATAGTTAAATTAGCTGGCCTTAAAAGAAAGAAGACACTGCGTGGAAATACATTAGCTGACGATATTGTTCAGATAAATTGTATTGTTTCCAAAGAAGGTTCTGAAAAATTAGAGAAATTGTTAGGTGGAAAGAAAAAGAAAAAAGATAAGGATGGAAAAGAAGATACTTCTGCGGATGAATCTAAAGAAGCACCTAAGGATGAGAAAAAAGAAGAACCAAAAGAAGCTCCAAAAGAAGAAAAAAAGGAAGAGCCTAAAAAAGAATAAGAGGTGTTTGAGTTCCCTGTGAAAAAAAATAAAGAAAATGAGATATTGCCAGACATGAATATAGGTATTGTCGGGCATGTTGATCATGGTAAGACTAGTTTAACTGAGATGCTAACAGGAAAATGGACTGCTGTCCATAGTGAAGAACTCAAAAGAGGAATTACAATTCGTTTAGGATATGGAGATGCTGTTTTCTATCAGTGTGGAAAATGTGGAAAATATTACTCAACTGACAAATGTATTGGTTGTATGACTTCATGTAAACCTGTAAGAGCTATAAGTATTATTGATGCGCCTGGGCATGAAACATTAATGGCTACTGTTTTGTCAGGAGCTGCATTAATGGATGCTGCTATTTTGGTAATAGCTGCTAATGAGAAAGTACCAAAACCTCAAACTTCTGAGCATTTGAAAGCTTTGGATATTGTAGGTATTGATAATATCATTATTGTCCAGAATAAGATTGATTTGGTTTCTGAAAAA
>EAAG01000073.1:0-2193 GCA_026058435.1 Candidatus Aenigmatarchaeota archaeon
TAAAGATGCACTCACCGGGATTCGAACCCGAGTCAACGGCTCCGCAAGCCGCCATTCTATCCAGACTAAACTATGAGCGCGTTTATCTGTAGAATATGTATTTTTTACCAATTTTTAAAACATTTAAATACAACACAACAAGACAATACAAAAGGTGTATCATAATGACATTGAAATGTACAACATGTAACAAAGTGGTTGTTTCAGAACAAGACTTTTCAAAATTTAAGTGTCCTGAATGTCAGAAAGAGGAAATAATCCGATGTAGCAATTGTAGACGACAATCTATCTCATACAAATGCAAATGCGGGTTTGAAGGTCCTTAGGTGATTAAATGGGAAAAGTAGCTATTACATTCAACATAAATCTAGATTCTCCAGAAGTAGATGCTGAAACAGTAAAATCAACAATAGAAAAAATGGATGGGTTTGAAAGTGCTGAAATTAAGCCATTAGCGTTTGGTATGAAGCAAATCGCAGTTTTATTCACATTTGACGATAAAGTTGGTGCAGATACAGACACCCTTCAGAAGAAATTAGAGCAAATAGATGGCATTGCTAATGCAGAAACTGGCGATGTAACACTTCTTTAGATGTTTAGATTAAAACCGAAACAATACTCGTATCTATAAATACCTAGTTCTTAAGAAATTATTATGTATAAGCAAACAGCAATTATATTAATATTTTTAATAGCTTTTTTAGTTCCAGCTTCAGCAGACGGTATGGTTCATGTTGAAATGACACCTGCGATTTGGACGCCTCTTGCAGAATCACAACAAATGGCAGCTATCAATTATCAAGATGGATTTCAGGAAATGATAGTTACTGTAGATTTGAATGATTTGCAAGGAGAACAGGCAGTATGGATATTTCCTGTTGCTGCAAAACCTGATAAAACAATTATTAATGTTTTAGACGAATTTCCAAGATTTTCTGGAGAAAATATTGAGACATCAGCTAAAAGAGCTGTAGGCGGAGTTTTTACTGGAATAGCAATGACTCAACCATATGCATTCCCATTTGCTTTTCTTACCCAATCTTATGCTACAATGGGAGCAATGGCTACAGATACAATGGCTGAAAGAGGTCCAAATGCAATCAAAGACCAAGGTATTACAGTTCATGAAAGTATAGAAAAATTAGGAATGACAACAGAACTAATAAGCGCTGAAACAGGAACTTATTTTGTTAATTATGTAAGATTCAAAGGACTTGAACTTCCTTTCAAATCAAAAGATCTTCTAGATGAATATGTCGGAGAAGATTATTCATTTGTAATATCATGGATAAGCAATATAACTGAATTTAATGAAAACACTGTCAATAAAGGATATCCATATGGAAACACCAAGACAATAGGTGTTTCACTAACATTCCCAACTGATAGGATGTATTTTCCTCTAAAACCAACAAGCATATATGGAAGTGAAGAAATTCCAATAAGACTTTATGTTGTAGGGCATGTAATGCCAGAAATGTATCCTGAAATAAGTAGAACAAGCACAATAAGTTATCACAAAGGCAATTACTACAGTGTTCCAACTAATCTTAAATCATTCTTTGGCGGGCAATCACGTATTACTGATTTCAAATATACACAAATAAACATTCTGGCACCTTCAAAATATTTCTCAGAAGATTTATGGATAGATAATGAACCACCTGCAAAAGTAGCTATTTTGGAATTTATATCATCACAACCGTGGGTGTGGGGAATAATAACACTTGCAGTAATTTCAATGTTAGCAAGCCTTGTAGCAGGATTTGTAGTATTCAGAGACCAAAAACCAGATATAAAACAACTTGCATTATTTGGATTATTCAACTTACTTACATTAATTGGATTATCAATAGCAGCTTATAGATTCATGGATGATAAGAAAGCTAAAAAAGAGGATTCATGGGATTCAGTAAAAAAGATTTTAATGACAGTTGGTGCTATTACAGGAGTATTTGTTGTGATATTCATGATTCAACCATTACTAAACTCATTTTCATATTCGTCAAGTTATGTATTGAATAATTTCGTTTCAAGCATATTCTTGGTATTTGGTTTTGTCTTAGTAATTGTTGCACCATTCTTATGGGGTCATTTCAGAAACAAGAGAGTAAGAAATTATCTATTACTCTTCTCAGGAGTATTCATGTTCTTAACATGGATAGCACTTAACATAGTGCAATCAATTATTTA
>EAAG01000074.1:0-2163 GCA_026058435.1 Candidatus Aenigmatarchaeota archaeon
AAAATGGAAGAAATATTTAAGGTAGCAGTTAGAAACCTGTCGCACCATAAATTAAGAACAGGACTTACTATGCTTGGCGTTATCATTGGTATAGGTGCTATTGTTGCTTTAGTTTCTTTAGGAGGAGCTTTAACTGATTCTATTGATGAACAATTTGAACAATTGGGCTCTAAACGATTTATCGTAATGCCAAAAATGACAATGTCACTTGGACCACCTGGCGGCTCAGTTATGCTTACTGATAGAGACGTTGATACAGTTGAAAGAGTAAAAGGAGTTAAACATGCTATTCCTATATTGTATAAAATGCTTCCAGTTGAATTTAATGAAGAAGCAAGATCACTAGGCATCATGGGAATGCCTTTAGGTGAAGCTAGTAAGTTTTTTGATGATGTTATGGGATTTGAAATGAAAGAAGGGCGGATGCTAAAAACAGGAGAACGTTCAAGTGTTGTTATTGGTGGAAAACTTGCAACAGATGTATTTAGTGAAGAAGTACGCTTACGATCAAAAATAGAAGTTATGGGACATTCGCTTAAAGTTGTAGGTATAATGGAAGAAATTGGTAATACTCAAGATGATACAGGAATAATGATTGATATTGATTTTCTTCAGGAAATAACAAACAGTTCAGATGAAATTACAATGATATTTGGTTCAGTATTCTCAAATCCAGAAGAAACAGCACAAAAAATCGACGATAAAATGGATGATGTTTACAATAATGATATTTTTGATGTCCAAACAGTAGAACAATTAGCAGATCAAATAAGTTCTGTATTTAGTATTATTTCCGTAGTTTTCCTTGGTATAGCAAGTATATCTCTCATAGTAGCAGGTATTGGAATAATGAATACTATGCTTATGACTGTTATTGAGAGAACAAAAGAAATTGGAATAATGAAAGCAATTGGAGCTACAAACAAGAGAATTTTAGTTATATTTCTCACAGAATCTGCAATTGTTGGAATATTAGGTGGAGCAGTAGGTGTTGGAATAGGTTATTTATTATCAATAGCTTTTACTTCTGTAGGTAGCAGCTTTATAGGAATATCAATGAATGTAACAATAGATCCTTTACTTGTTGCAGGCGCAATAGGATTCTCAGCTTTTGTAGGAATGATTTCTGGAACTTATCCAGCTTATCGAGCATCACAATTAGATCCAGTAGATGCATTAAGATATGAATAAATTATGGTAATGGTATTATAGATGTAGCAGTCTTAAGTCCATTTAAATCAAGTTCAACTCCTACAACACCACCACTTATTGATAAACTTATACCAATTATTCCTATAACTGCAAGTATAATTATAGCAAGAATAATCCAACCAGTTAGTCCTTTCATAATAAATAATGATATAGAATTGCATTTAAAGATTAGAGGACTTCTATTACAAATGGTTAAACTTCAATTTGGTGTTGATACTGTAGATTATGAAGCTATGAGATTACATCAAGAACAACAGCAAAGATGGCAGGAATATGAAAATGAAAGAAATAGATATATTCAGGCTGCATTAGGAAATACAATTGAAGCTATTATGTCTACATCAGAAGGATATTCACGAGGCTATTTAGGAGACGATGAATGGGTAGCTCTTTTTGGCCATACTGGTGGAGCATTTGAAGATTTCTATAATAAACAATTCAAAGAATATGATCTTAATCAATGGCAATTAGAACTTGAATCAGCAGAAGATAGATATAAAGCTGAACTAGAGCAAGATAGACAAGTTGAAGAAGAAAGAAGAAATAGGCCAGTTCTTGAAGAACCTGTACATATTGGTGAAGTTTTAACTGAAGTCTTAACAGAATTAAAAAAATCCCTCGGCTGAGGACACAGGGTATAAGAACAATCCTTTAAACACTTTTTGATTAATGTTTTATCTTGTTTATACTATATACCTACGCTTGGATATAAAGATATCGTTGCAATTATAACGTATTTCATAATAATCCACTACATAATCAACTACAGTCAGATGGGCAAGTTCCTGGCTGAAAAGGCATCATACATCTAGGTTCAGGCATATCTACCGGACATGGATTATCATCAGCTTCCCCTTCTTCACATATTCCATCTCCGCAAATCACAGATATTGTAGTATCAGACCAATCAAATTGACATCTTTTCAATTCGCATTTTGCAGAAACAACATC
>EAAG01000075.1:0-1992 GCA_026058435.1 Candidatus Aenigmatarchaeota archaeon
AAAACAATCCTTACAAAATAGGGAAAAAAGAATATGCATCAGATAAACGTGGAAATTACGAAAAATAATCAGAATAAAGAGAACTTTCCTATTTCCTTTAATCTATCTTGTTCAATAGAAAATTCTATTTTCATATTCTCTGGTTTAGAACGATGTCTACGTAAAATAGCAAGCCTATACCCACTTCTTTGCAATCGTTGCAATTCAATCATAGTCTTCGACCAATATTTTGCAATTCTATTAGAAGTAACCTGAATACTAATATCTCCACTTTCCTCACGTTTAGAATAAACCTGGCTTGTAACAAAAACAGGGATATCCAGCACACGAGCAATATTGGAAAGTACAGAAAATTGTTTAGCTAATTGTTTGTTAATCAAACGAAAATTATCATCAGCAACTTCCATTCTATACAAAGCAACCATAGAATCAACAACAATCAATCCTATATCTTGTTTCTTAATTTTATCAAATATTCTACCTACAAGTCTATCTTGTTCATCCCATGAACTAGGTGTAATAAAGATAATATCTTTAAACATCTCATCAGTTCCGCCTAATTGAGAAAATCGTTCAAAAGAAAAGTTACTTTCAGTGTCAATAAACACAACTTTCTTACCAGAACGCAACATAGATAAAACTGAAGCAATAATTATATTAGTCTTTCCAGAACCTGCTGGCCCATATATATTTGTGATAATTCCAGGCTCTAAACCATCAATAATTTTGTCTAAAGGGGTGCCAGTGGGAATTTTCTTAACGGGGTTAACCATATATACCCTTGTACCTAAAATAATTAATAGGCAATAGCTGATGGTGTCATGACGATTGCAATGATAAAGGCAGATGAAGTCGAAGCAGAAAGAAGAAGAAGAAAGCGAACTGCAGATCCTAGAGATAGTCCTAATGTAATACATGGAAGACCAAATTATGTAAGATGGGGTTGTATGCCACCAAGAAGAGCTCCTTCTAAATATGGAAATTAAAGCCTTTTAAGCTTTTGTGTTCTATATAACACTAACTTTAGTGTTCTGGAGTTACATAACTCAGGATTCTGAAGATATTAATTGCATCGATTGTTCAATCTATAGCAAAAGGCTGAAAACAATTTTGGTCTTTTGCTATGGAGGGATTTTTATGAAAGTAATAAAAAAAATAAAAACAAAACCAACTGTTCTAATTAGATTTAGAACTAATGTCAGTAAATTTAATTCTAATTATGAAAGAAATCAATTCTTTAGAGGTCTACATGGATGGAAACAAATTATAATTAAGAAAACTCAAAAAACCGAAGGACCTCATGGTGTTCGCGTTATAGAGCAAAGATATGTATATCCACGAAGTGGTTTACTAAATGAAATCGAGCATGTCAAAGTTGCAGATTCAGCTTTTATAGTTGCAATGGAAGATATGAAAAGAATGACTGACTTTTTCAAGAATTGGGAAGAAAAAGTTAATGCAGAATTCATGCAAATATTTATGCCAGAAAAGCAATGGAACAGTTTAACAGAAAAAGTAAAGGGTGATATCAATGTTCAATAAAGAAGATGAAAAAAATGAAATAAAATTGAAAGTTGGAGAACTTTTAGATAGAAGTGATTTTGGTAGAGGAATAGTAAGAATTAGTACAAGATATATGAAAAAAATGGGCATCACAGAAGGTGATGCAGTTGAAATTGAAGCAAACAAAAAAACAGTTGCTATAGCAATGAGAGCTTATCCATCTGATTCTGGATTAGATGTAATAAGAATGGATGGTTTAGTAAGAAAAAATGCAGGTGTGAGTATATCTGAATCTATTTCCATAAAGCCTACAGAAATAAAAGACGCAAAATCAGTAGTTCTTGCTCCAAGAATAGAAGAAACTGGAAATATATCAATAATGTGGTCTGACAGCATGCAACAGCACATGCTTATGCGTGTTCTTGGAAAAAATGATATTATAGAAATTAATTCTGTTTTCAAACAAAGAAGAGATCCATTCAGTAACAT
>EAAG01000076.1:0-1916 GCA_026058435.1 Candidatus Aenigmatarchaeota archaeon
CTTTAAGTGGTATAGTTGATGGTAAAATTATATCGAAAGCTGATATTCTATCGGTAAAGTGAAATAATATATTATTTTTATCTGCTTCATAGACATCTTTTACTTTGCCTTTTCTTATCGGTTCACCTATGATATTAACCATACCAGAGTCAACTAATCTTCTTTCTATAATTATGGAGATTCTGTAATAGATTTGGTTCTTTTAAAGCAAGTATCTCAATAGCAAGTAATGCAGCATTCTTTCCATTATCTATTGCTACACTTGCTACAGGTACACCTGATGGCATCTGAACGATTGATAAAAGAGCATCTAATCCACCAAGTTTACCTGAAACAGGGACTCCAATAACTGGTTTAATTGTTAAAGCAGCTATAGCACCAGGTAAGTGGGCTGCCATACCTGCAATTGCAATAAATATGTCAGCATTAGTTCCTTCAACATACTTTCTTAACCCAGCAGCATTTCTATGTGCAGATAAAACCTTATTATCATAATTTACATCAAACTGTTTTAGAATACCTATTACTGCGTCAACTATCTTACTATCAGATTTACTTCCAGATATTACTGCAATTTTTCCTTTTATCATCAAAACCTTTCTCTGACGTGAAGGTCTCCTTATTTCTTACTGAAAAGTTTTATTACTTTTCTAGTTTCTTTTTATCTACTTTAGGTTTATTTTTCAAACAACTATAATCTCCAGTTATACATGAAGTGCAAAGTTCATTCTTTGGAAGGCCTATACCTTCATATAATCCATCTAAATCATTGTATCCTACAAATTCTGTTTTTATAATATCTGCAACCCTTTTATTAACTTCTTCAATATTTTGAGAATTATCACCTGATTGATATGCTACAAGCTCCTTCTGTGTTGGAAAGTCTATACCAGCATAACAAGCATAAGTTATTGGAGGAAAAGTAGAAAGTAGACTTATCTTTTTTGCACCTGAATTTTTTAGATACCTAACTATCTGTTTAGAACTGTTTCCTCTAACTATACTATCATCAACTACGATAATGTTGTTTCCCCTAATGGCCTCTATAAGGGGTAATATCATTCGTGTTATTTCTAATCGTTTTTGCGTACTCGGTTGAATGAAGCTTCTAAGTCCTCCTCTTCGTCCATATCTATCTTTCAATAATCCCTCCTCAAATGATATACCTGATTCTTCATAATACCCAAGAGCAGCTGGTCTTGCTGAATCAGGAACAGGGATCACGATATCTCCTTCTAGATGATATCGTTTAGCAAGCATTTTACCAACATTTTTACGAGTTGCATATACACTTTTTCCTTCAATATATGAACTTGGATGAGCAAAATATGTGTATTCAAATGCACAATGAGCATGATTTGATTGTTCTGAAAACTGGGAAGATTCTATCCCATCCTTGTTAATCTTCACTATTTCTCCTGGATTAATATCACGTTCTAGTATAGCTCCGGTAATAGATAATGCACAGCTTTCAGATGCTACGATGATTGAATCGGTATCCTTATGTTTTCCTATGCAAAGTGGTCTAAATCCCTTATCATCTCTAATAGCGTATATATCTCCATCCTTTGTTAAAATAATAAAACAATAAGCTCCAACTATCTCTTTACTTAGAATCTCGAATGATTTGAACCAATCATAATTATTCCGCCGTAAAAGCTGAAGTAGTCTAAGACCAACTAAATTGGTGTCACTTACCCAAGTAGGTGTTGAAAATTCGTGTCCAAGAGCTTTTTCAAGTTCGTAAGAGTTCGTAATGGTTCCATTATGTGCAATAAGAAACTCATCTCCAATTTGTATAGGCTGTATATTTCTAAAGTCTGATGTACCAATAGTTGAGTATCTTACGTGTCCTATTGCAACTGGTGTAATAATACTCTGAATAACATGTACAAAATCATAATTATATTCTGCAA
>EAAG01000077.1:0-1883 GCA_026058435.1 Candidatus Aenigmatarchaeota archaeon
AAGCAGCACAATTTTCAGGAAGACCAATTTTTGTTGCTATGCCGAAAAAAGTTATAGATTCATCAGACTCATCTAAACCTAAAGAATATATCTGGGAATCATGGGAAGGATGTGAGTTAGTTGACGAAGGAGATCCTATTTATAAATCACTTAGTGGATTGGGGGAGGTTGTAATCGGAGTTTTCACCATGGCTGCAGGTGGCAGTGAAGTTATAGGGCACTATAGATTTACTGACAAAGTTACTCACGAAGACCGTGGAAGATGGAAATCATCATATCAGATGGGTGTTGTGCCATACAGAGATGCTCGTGGAAAAATAGGTGCTTTAGCAGGAGCAGTTGGTGGGCACACTGTACGAACATTACACAAAGGTCCATTTGGAACAAGAATGTTTGGACATGGTGAGGCTGGAAAGAATCCTGCTCTACAAGCAGCAAAAAATAAAGGATTTAGAGAATTAAATGGAATTGCAAAGAAATGGCATAAAATTAATGTTAAACCAGTTGTCAAATCAGCTAAACAAACAGTCAAAAATATCAAAAAAGACAGAAAACGATACAAGCAAGCAATAGAAGAAGCCATGAAAGGATTTAACAAAGCAGGTGGTGGTAAAGCTGGACAGGACGCAGCTACAACAGCAATGTCCGCAGCAGTTTCAGAACTTGCAATGGCAAGTTCAATGATGGATAAAGGCGCAAAAGAAGTAAGTGCTGCAAAGGAAGAGCTTACCATAAGTTTATTAGAACAGCAAAGAGAAGAATTAGAAAAATTCACTGATGATGAAATAAAGAAAATAGATGAAAAACTCCATGATTTATCTTTCCAACTCCAAGAATTATTAGTAGGTAAAGCAGCAGCATTATCAACTTCTCTTTCAAGAGTATATAGATTTGGATTAGGTGGGCCAGAAGAACAAGAATTAAATACATATTTAACAGGTGATGCAGCTCCAGATGTAGCAATGAAATTCATGACACGTACAAATAAATGGTTCAATACAGCATTCCGTGGCTTGAAATACATGGAACTTGGCTACAAAACATGGGAAGGAGCTTATGAAAATGTACGGGAAAATTTCATAGACTTTTTCACAGGACCATGGATACTTGGTGTAATAATAATTTTCTTCCAAATATTTTTAGCAGCACTTTATCTACCCCCAGCTGTAAGAACATGGGCACTTGGTTGGGCCATATTTGTAGGTCTTGTTGCTATGGTTGTTAAACCAGGACAAGATTCGTTATTCTTAGAAGCACTGGTAGGTGGTGGAATGATTGGTCTATCAGCATTTATTTTCGTATTTGGATTTGCAAATATGTTTGAGATGACAGCTGAAATATTTGGCTGGGGAGGATTATTAGTATTGGTTGCATCGTTCTTTGGAGTATTTGAAGTATATGGAATACGGGGATTTGGGGCAGTAAAAACAATTGCAATAGTTATGATAGCATTTGGTTTTCTTACTTTAGGACCTTGGGCTGCTTATACTCAAATGTATGTTGGAGAAGTAAAAGCACCTGTGATGATTGGATTTGCATATCTAAAACAAGGTATAAGCGACATATGGTTAATGGCTACTGATCCATCAGAGTGGTATGCTCAACAACAATTAAGAAATGTACGACCAGAGACGCCGTTATCATACCCCAAGGGAGTAGAAATAGCCTATTTGCGGCCAATGCCCGATGCTGTGCCCGCTGGGGGTCAATTTAGTTTATCCATGATATATGAGAACCAAGGAACTCAGCCAGCAACAAGTGTTGTTGCATATGCAAGATGTACAAAGAACTGTGTTATTTCAGGAGGTGATCTTGATATATCAGGAACTGTTAATTCAGATAGACGAATACCAACATCTGCTGTCACTGGTTTAGCATCAGAT
>EAAG01000078.1:0-1850 GCA_026058435.1 Candidatus Aenigmatarchaeota archaeon
AAAGAATGTCATTTTCCTTTAATTGAAGAGTTTCTGTAGACATACATATTCACTAATTATACTATTCTAGTATAACATAAATAAACTGCAGAATTAGTTAATCAGAACTTTCAAGTTCTTAATTGTAAATGCTGAATCATCTACAGATGATATTACAAAGTTATTATCGCCTGTTTCAGCTTCATTCTTATCAAAAGTAAATATTAGTGTTTCTTCTACTTCAACATTAGGATAGCATCCAGATGAAGCGCATATTGTTTCACCATTTAATTTGACATTTACGCCACCTTGGTCAAAGATTTCAACAACTTCAAATACTATTCTACCTTCATTGTCATTAAGGTCATTGTAATCTCTTGAAGATAATTCAAAATCGTCTCTAATTGTGTTATCTATTCTTGTCTTATAGTAAAGTAGGAAGTTTACGTCTCCAATTAATTTACCATTTTGTAATGGAACTATTTCTAACATATTATCGCTTTTGAGTAAAGATGATTCATAATCAATTTCTGAAACAGATGTTGGGCCGCTATATAGTTGATTATTATTGAAATTAACTGTAATGTTTCCCGTACTTATTTTTTTATCTATTGTTATTGAACCTCGTTGGAATCCTTCAATTTGTTTATCAGTTAATTCAAATTTTAGTTCTTGTGTTTTTTGCTGTAATCCTGTTATAACTATCTGAGCATTTTCTATGTCATATAATGAAGGAGCCCATATCATCCAGCCTGATGACGCTGGTTTAACAGATAAAGTAACATCGCCTGTTAGTTTATGTAATTTATCATCTGGTATTTGCATTTTCTGTAATCCTAAATTATATGATGCGCTTGCAATAAGTTCATTATTAGCAAAAATTAGTAATGGTCCATATTTGTTTGAATCTATAACATTGAATGATAGATATGCTTCTGTAACAGCATCTAATCCTCGGATATCAATAAGCATTTCATTGCTTCCAAATAACAAACCATTAACAAGCTTTCTATTAGGTAAGTCATATGAATTGGTTTGTTCAGTATAAGTTGCCTGAACATTTATGAAATGTACAGGGCTGTATATTTCATTTTCAGTATCTCCAACAGATAGAATTGAACTAGAACCATTTAGAATATCAGTGCCGCTTGTTCCAATGGTTGTTGATGAAAATCTACCTATTCTAAATTGTCCTGCATTAAATACAACAAGCATAATGGCTATTATGACTAAACCTACTATGAGATATAGTATGAATTTGTCCATCTAAAGCACTCCAATATAGATTAATTAGTTATGCGATATATAAACTTATAGTAAAAAGGGGTATTTTTGATGAAGATTGTAAAAAAAGATACAAAGCATGGAAAACTTGTAATTAAACCAGAAGTTCTGGATGATTTATGGGTTTTAGAAAAAATAATAGAAAAAAATGACTTAATTTCTGGAAAAACGTTTCGAAGCATTACAATGACACGTGATGGTATGAACATAAAAACTGGGCGCAGACCAGTTTTCTTGAAAATTAATGCTGAATCTGTAGAATTTAATGAACATGAACTTCGTGTAAAAGGAAAGATTTTAGAAGGGCCTGATGAAGTTTCTCATGGATATCATACATTTGAGATAAAACCGGATACTATTGTAACAATTGAAAAAGAATGGAAGCAGTGGCAAATACAGAAATTGGAAAAATCAGCTGTTAAGCCTGTAAAGATACTTGCTTGTGTTTTAGATGAAAAAGAAGCTGATTTTGCCTTAATTGGAAATAAAGTTGATATGCTAGCAAGCATTCGTGGTCCATCAGGAAAATCATTTGACGGTCATGAAGAGATAAAGAAGAAATATTATGCAGAAATAATAGAATATAT
>EAAG01000079.1:0-1849 GCA_026058435.1 Candidatus Aenigmatarchaeota archaeon
ATAAAGATTTTACCCTCTCTTTTGTAGAGATACTGATGATTTAATATAAAAGTATCTTTTTTTATCTTTTCAACATTTGTTATCTAGAGCAACCTTTTAATTTATCATATAAAAAAATCAGTTGAGGGCCGGTCGTCTAGTCTGGTAGGATGCCTCCTTGGCATGGAGGTGATCGAGGGTTCAAATCCCTCCCGGTCCACCTCCTATTAGGGTATAACATTTTAATGACCAATCCATTAATTTTGAATTTTTTTTATAGATTGAAGTACCTTTACATTACATTTAATTATCTCTTAACTAATGTTTTATTGTATCATCCTTGAATTGTAACGTCAACTGGAAGATTGTGTTATTTATAGTGTTCTCTACATTGGTGATCATTAGTGTTTCCTACAACGCAGGAGCTGTCAATAGAAACATATTATTGTTGGGTGATATGGATATACGTACAAGTACCGATCAATTGATCCCTCGAGGCTCTGTCGACCCGAACTATACAGTTGAGGCTTGGGTACCAAGCAAAACGTGGAATGGCACAACCTTGTTTGGTAATACTGCACTTGGAGAGCTGATTGAAGTGAATATGTGGGGTGAAGTAGTTTGGAGATATAAAATTCCAGAGTCTCACACTCAAAAAATATCTATCACAGGGGTAATGATTCTGCCTAGAAGCAATAATGTTCTCTACACCATCATAAATCCTGAACATATGCGTGGTGCTTACGAAGTGAATAGACATGGAGAACTGGTTTGGTCATTCAAAGACAAACGTGTTTCACACGACGCTGTAAGACTTCCTAATGGAAACACATTGCTAACTGCTGGCCATTCTGAAGATTACTCGACCTGGCCTTACATAGACCCGCAGGTATTTGAGGTTAATCAACATGGTGAGGTTGTATGGGAATGGTACGCTAAAGAAATATATGCAAATAATACAAAGTATATGAATATCAGAGGTAAAGATTTCGGACCCTGGACACATGTCAATGAAGCACTACGCCTTCCAGATGACTCAATACTAATCAGTCCACGTAATTTCGATATAATTCTATATGTAGCCCGTAATGGGACTTTATTAAATGAATTTGGTGACCCTTGCATTCAAGGATGTGGAAATCGAGAAAAGCTTTGGATGCCCCACAGCCCAATTCCATTATCTAATGGACATATATTAATCTCTGATCCACATAATCGTGTGATTGAGTTTGACATAAACCGAAAACAGGTGGTTTGGCAGTGGCCACCTTGTATTGGCTGGCGTGAATGCAGCGAGAGACCCAGTAACGAATTTCCATTATTTGTTAGAGGTGCCCAGAGGTTGCCAAATGGGAATACACTAGTTACCGATTCAAATGGAAGACTTGTCGAGGTTACGTCTGACGGTCAAATAGTTTGGGAATTAAAGTCATCATCATACATCGCGATGTCTCCCTGGAGACATCCCGAAGCTTCGATACCATTTGATGTCCGTAAGTCAAGTTTCTATCAAGCCGAGCGATTAAGCTATATGCTGCCCACATTCAATATCATGGAGCCTGTTTCAAACCAGTTCTATAATACCCACAAAATTCCATTAGTTGTTATGGAGGGCTTAGATGTAGGCAAGATTACTTATAGTCTCTTCGATAATTCTAACAACGCCTGGCTACTGCTGAACGCAACTCTACTTGAAAACGTATTCCAAGATTCCTTAACACCGCCTAAAAAGAACAAAGGCCCAGAGTTTCTTGATATTCCTAATGGAGAATATACCCTTAGACTTATAGCTGGTAGCCAAGGTTTCGGATACAAGGAATTTGTCACTCCAAAGAGAATAAATTACGCTATTCAGGAAATTCATTTCTTC
>EAAG01000080.1:0-1668 GCA_026058435.1 Candidatus Aenigmatarchaeota archaeon
GGAAGTAGCTAATCCATGATCTGGTGGAACATCGTATATCACTGATGTAGCAATAACCGACATATAGACATCTATATTTCCAGGTATACCAATCACAGCAGGGATATCAAAGGACTCGAAAGATATAATGAAAGCCAATAAAAATACAGAGAGCATAGCAGGAAGAATTAGTGGCAATGTAATGTGAATTAACACCGGTCGGATTCCTCTGCCTGCTATTCGTCCAGCTTCTTCGAGTGCTGGGTCAAGAGAAACAATTGCTGCTCTTACACCTACATAGGCTAAAGGTGTAAGTGAAAGTCCCATCACCCATATCATCCCCCAAATAGTGTGAATATCAAACAGGGGAGACTGGAACCCTAAAGTATCCATAAAGAAGAGGTTGATCAATCCTGTGTTGGGTCTTAAAAGGTAAATCCAAGAAATGCTATTCACTATACCAGGAATTGCTAATGATGCAAATGGAATATATGTGAAGATTCCAGCTAAAGGTGTATCAGTTCGAGCTGTTATGAATGCGATAACTGTTGCAACTGAAGTTGCTAGCAAAGCTGCCCCAAAGGCGTAGAAAAGACTGGTTGTTAGGAGACTAATAGACCTAACATTTGTAAATGTCTCAATATAATTATCTGTTGTAAACTGTCCTGGTGCCCCTGGTCTTGAACTCCAGAAACTCCCATAAAGGAGAGATCCTATTGGAATTACAATCAAAATCCCCATAACAATTAATATAATTGGGACATATATTTTAGAGAGAGATTTTGAATTCAATAGTAAACTCAAGCAATATTTTTTCTATAATAAAAGTTATTTCGAAAGAATAATTCTCCTTATTATTTTATTTACCAAAAAAATCTGTCTTAAATGAAAACTTTATTGGGATATGTTAATCCATAATAAAAAAAAGATTCGCTAACAAATGACTTGATTAGAAGTCTAGTCAGCGAATTGTTCTACAAAGTAATTTTTGTATACGTCAGTATTTTCCCTTACGTCTTTAGTAGGGAAGACACTGAGGTCTTCAGGGGTTTTTCCGGGGAGTACGGTTTCTAATGTATATGTTGCAGTTATTCCTGGTCGTGCAGCTATTCTTACTTCAGTGTTTCCCACCATCTCTTGTCCCTCTTCTGAGAGTATGAAGTCAATGAAGAGTTTAGCGGCAACTGGATGTTCAGCATCCGCAACAAGACTTGCTGGGATGAAGGTTGTTAAAACTGGTACGCCATCTATTGTGAATGATTCGACAGGGGCTCCGTCGTTCTTCTTCGACAAAAAGTCGTGCATGTATACATTTAGCGCTATGCTCTGTTCACCTGATGCTACTGGAGCAATTATTCCTTCGAAAGATGGTGATCTTATTGGTTCAACATTAGTTGCCAATCTTTCAATGAAAGATTCCCATTCTGCTTCACCCATAGATTCTTTCATTGAACCGAAATATTGGGTCCCCACTGTTCCAAGAGTAAGGTCGTGAATTGTGGCTTTTCCATTCCATTTTGGATCTACTATTTCATTAATTGTTGTAGGAACTTCATTGTCTGATACAAGATCGGTATTACGGACTTGAAGCATAGGTAGTAAAACTACTGTGGTCCAATATCCATCAGGGTCTTTGTAAATATCAGGATAAGCAGATGCTTCAGGGGATTCATACACATCAAAGAATCC
>EAAG01000081.1:0-1642 GCA_026058435.1 Candidatus Aenigmatarchaeota archaeon
AAACTCACAGAAGCCCTGAGATACATAAAAAGAAACCACCTTCTATGTGATGTTCATAAACAATATGAACCTCAATTAGATGCCGATGCTTGCGATGTATGTGATATAGCTTAAAACAGCCAATCATTTTCTCATCAAGCATTATTCAATTCTAAAAAATCAATGTTGTTACTAACAAGCATCTAAATATTAATTTTATAGATGATTACACTCTCCCAGACCAAAACCCTTGGAGGTATAGGAGCTTTACTTCTAGTACTCAGTGGGGTTCCTGGAATAGGTATACTAGCTGCACTAGCAGGCTATATCCTCATATTATTTGCAATAAAAAACATCTCAAAAATACTTGAAGATAAATCCATCTTCAATAATATGCTCATTGCATCCATAGCAGCTGTTACAGGAGTTATCGCAGTGACAATTATGATAATTTCCTTCTTTGTTGGTTTGGAGAATTTAGGAACAGAATCTTTGGATCAATATTTTATGAGCTCAATTATGTTCGACCAGTTATTATCAATGATGTTACCTGTAGTTATTGGACTGCTTTTATCCTGGATATTATTCATTATTTCAGCTATATACCTGAGGAAAAGCTATAACTCAATGGGTGAACGACTCAATGTAAACATGTTTAGCACTTCAGCAAAGATAAACTTGATAGGATCAATCTTTTCAATCATTCTAATAGGATTTCTAATAATCTTTATAGCGCAAGTCCTACAAATAGTAGCATTCTTTTCAATTCCTGATGAAATACCTGAACATCAATAAAATGGGGTCGGTGGGATTTGAACCCACGATCTCATGGAATCACTAACCAGAGATGGAAGCTACCCGAGCCATGCATCTTAGACCATATCGTCCGCATATTTCTAATTCATCAAGAATTATGCTCTAGACAACGACCCCAGAAAATCCATTGATGTATAAATTAATTAATCTTTACAGTCAATGAAACGTAAAAGTTAATAGCTCTTCACTAAGATGACGAACCAGCCTCGGAACTCTGCCTCGGTACCTCATGTGAGGAGAGAAAGCTCAGCCTGGTTAGAGCACCACATTGGTAAATGAATAATCTAAAGATGTGGGGGTCCCGGGTTCAAAGCCCGGCCGAGGCTTCCTAAATTATATGAAAAAATGAATTTAATCCTATTTATAAAAAAAGAAAAAGGGCTGAAAACCCTTTACTTTATGTCTATCTTCTTTCCTTCAGACTTTTCATCTTTCGGTTTCTTCAGATTGATTTCAAGTATCCCGTTTCGGTACTGTGCCTGTGGAGTTGATGTATCTACACTTACCGGCAATTCAATTTTCTTGTAATATGTTCGAGGCTTTTCTACAGATACTGTCAATGTTTTATCTTCGATATTTAAGTTAATATCTTTCTTTTCTACCCCAGGTAGCTCCGCTATAACTCTCACTGAATTCTGTTCATTAAAAATGTCTATTAAAGGCTCTCTTTTATCCTGAACCTCTACTGGCTTTTTTCCATGTGAAGTTGGTTTGATATTTCCAAATTCACGGATAACAGGCTTACCATCAGGTCCAACTGTAACTGAGTAACCATATACAAATGGTCCAATTTCACGTATCTTTCCACCTTTAGATAGCTCTTTCTCTCTTACAAGTTCATCAGGAA
>EAAG01000082.1:0-1555 GCA_026058435.1 Candidatus Aenigmatarchaeota archaeon
AAAATATTTTTACCAAAACAGGTTTCAAATTTATCATCTACACATTCTCCTAAACATGTAACAGCATCAGTTTTCTGAACACATTGTAAATTAGATTTAACCCAACACAGATACTTAGCAGTACAATATTGGCTGTCATAAGTTTCTACAAATACACAAGGAAAGTTTTTTTCTTTCAAAACTTCACAAGATTCCTTTTCACATGGAAATGGACAATCAGAACATTCAGTCTCTTTAATTATACAATCTTCTTTACAATTACATTCATTTTCATAATCAGCATCACATTCTCCATCACCGCAAGGAGAGCAAATTCCAAAAGAACCAGTACCAAACATACAAATATTTTCATCATCTTTTACAGCTAAACTTAACGGAGGTATAGCAGTTAATCCTTCACAACATTCATGACCAGGCCACCCTTGTACACCTATTTCAGTACATGGTAATTCTTTAACATAATCTTCACCACAATCACCTCTATAGAAATCCCATATTTCACAACTTTCACCATCATCAAAAATACAGTGAGTTGTATTATCAGTATAACCCATTTCTTCACAGTAAATAGGAGCAGGATTAGGAATCGCAAATACAATTACAGCAGAAAATAAAACGATAATCGATGCTAATACAGCCAAATATTTCATATCTATTATTTGGATATAACAATATATAAAATTAATACGGCTCTCTTTTCAAGCCTGCTACATAACCAATAACATTTCCTGCAACATGGAATAAAGGAGTAAGTATTATGATTCCAAGTATAATCTCCCATGTAAACACGTAAAATGGTGAAATTAACAACATTGCAACAATAGCAAATCCTAATTGATCCATTCCAGGAGCAGCTTGTCCACGTTTAAGACCAGAACGTCGTTTTATAAAAGAACCGATAATATCGCCTAACATGGCTCCTATAGATAATAAAAATACCATCACAAACGTAAGTGTAGGAAATACGTTATTGAAAGTTTCTAATGATACTGCAGTTGTTGTTGTAAGTTCTTCTGCAGCAAGTGTAAAAATTGCAGGTTGTAAAAACATTAGTATTAATCCAAATATAACTCCAAAAGCAATTCCACCTATAAACCCTTCTATAGTCTTTCCATTACCAAGAATACGTTTTCCATTGATTTTTTTCTTCATATCTAATGGTCGTTTACCTCTCATTAGAGGAGGGAATGAATTAGAAGCAAAAGCAGGAGCTATAAGCCACAATGATGCTACAATAATAAGCCATAATTCCACGAAAACACATCCAATTATTAGGTATTTATGAGTATTGGTATTTATAGAATTAAAAGGTAATACTATGAAAATCGCATACTTCACTGACACTTACAAACCTCAGATAAACGGAGTAATAACTTCAATAGACTCTTTTGCGCAAGAAATGCGTAATAATGGACATGAAGTTACTGTAGTAGCACCAAAATCACCAAAACTCAAAAGCAAGCACAAAAATATAATAACCGTCGCATCTTTGAAATTCAGACCATATCCTGATTATAGGATAGCTATTCCTCTAAAACTAAAGAAAAAAGATTTC
>EAAG01000083.1:0-1525 GCA_026058435.1 Candidatus Aenigmatarchaeota archaeon
AACGTGCTTTAATTGGTGAAGCTCAAAGTTTCAAAATATTAGAAGGACGTTCACTTGAAAAAGGAGATTCTTATCGAGCAGTAGTTGGATTTTCATATGGTGAAGAAGGTTTATTTGATAAAGCTGTAGAAATAGGTGACAAAATAAAAATTCAAGAAAAAGAATTTGAAATTGTCGGTCGCCTTGCAAAAATAGGTAGTCCACCTGATGATAGTTCAATTTTAATGCCTTATGAAACATATACAGAACTTTATGATTTAAAAGATGAATTTGGGATTATAATTGCTCAAACTCAATCTGGTGAAGACATTGTCAGAGTTTCTGAAAAAATTCAAAAAAACTTAAGATCACTACGTGGTACAAAAGAAGGTGAAGAAGATTTAAACATCGAAACTCCTCAGGACTTTCTAAACGCCTTTTCTGTGATTTTAGAAATTGTTCAAGCAGTTTTAATTGGCATTGCTGGGATTAGTATCCTTGTAGGAGGGGTAGGTATCATGAACACCATGTACACCACTGTATTACAACGCACAAAACAAATAGGTATCCTAAAAGCTTTAGGTGCAAAAAACCATCATATTCTTCTCCTATTTCTAATAGAATCTGGTTTATATGGAATTGCTGGCGGTATAATTGGTATGACAATAGGGGTATCTTTAGCGCTAATTGTCGAAAAATTATTCTTAGTTTTTATTGGGCCTGCTTTTTTAAGTATTTCAATCAACCCTTTATTTTTACTTGGTACGGTCCTTTTTTCATTTGTTGTAGGATGTTTAAGTGGCCTTGCACCAGCTAGAAAAGCGTCACGCTTAAATCCTGTGGATAGTTTACGTTATGAATGAAACCGTTAATTGAATTAAAAGATGTCTGGAAAACCTACAATATGGGTGAAGTAAAGTTAGATGTCCTAAAAGGAGTTTCACTAACTATTGAAAAAGGTGAGTTTGTAGTAATAATAGGTCCCTCTGGAAGTGGAAAATCAACTTTAATGAATCAAGTAGGCATTCTTGATGTTCCTACAAAAGGTGATGTCTACCTTTCTGGTAAAAGTATTTCGAAATTAGAAGAATCACAGCTTGCAACTTTACGTGGTAAAACTATTGGCTTTGTTTTCCAACAGTTTAATTTAATTCCTACTCTTACTGCTACAGAAAATGTAACTCTTCCAGCAATTTTTCAAGCAATGCCTGAACAGAAACGTATTGCTCGTGCAAAAAGTATTCTTAGTCGCGTAGGTCTAAGTGATCGTCTACATCATCGACCAACTGAATTATCAGGTGGTCAACAGCAACGTGTTGCTATTGCTCGTGCTTTAATTAATAATCCTTCGATCATTCTTGCTGATGAACCAACCGGAAATTTAGATTCAGAATCAGGACAACAAGTAATGGATCTCTTGATGCATCTTCATAAAAAAGAGAAAAAAACAGTAATAATTGTAACTCATGATGTTGAACTTTTACGTTACTCGGAAAAAACAGTTCATATCAAAGATGGCAAAATAGTAAAAATGACCAAAAATAGC